>JAPPBK010000122.1 GCA_026705105.1 Chloroflexota bacterium
TGGGTCGACGAGGTTGTGCTGGTGTCAATTGCACTGGCTAGATCACGCGGCCTCGGTCTAACGATCGTGTACCCGGCACCAGCTGGCCACGTCGGAGTTCTTCTCGCTGCTCAGCTGCTACTCGATCAGTTTGTGCAGGGGAATCGCGAATCATCAGTTGGAGTAGTAACGGCCGACACCACGATGGCTACGAGAACGTGGAATGCGCTGCGTATCGCTACTACTGGAGCACGCGAGCCGATCTCCGAAGTCTTCCCTGCGTATCGCGCCGACCCCGATGGAGAGAGCCCCGGGGGACGCCACCGCTTGCAAGGGGTCATCATCGGACAAAAGTGCATGGGTTGGCGCGTCGACCACTTGGTCGTAGACCACTTGGCCGGTTTCGTTCGAGTCGAGACGGCACAGCCCTCGATCGAGATCTTCGCCGATCCCCGCGACCCCTCACTCCATCGAGCAGAACAGGAAAGCCGACTCATTTGGGGATGGTCGAAGGCGGGTTTGTCCGCAGCCAACCGCCTTGAAAGCCGGGCCAACCACACGACGCCGTTTTCAGTGGCCTCCGAACGTCTCGACACTCTCGCCGCAGGCTTCGATCTCCAACTGCGCGTCGCGCTTCACCCCGATGCCGAAGCAGCGATCAAACGAGCCCGCGAGGACCTACGGGTCCTTCGATCCATGGCACCTGACCGCACGGACCGCAATCTTGAGCGCGGCCTTTCCGCAGCCTGGCACCACCTCGCGACACTCACGTCGCTTCCCTGCAGGCCGTCGCAGTTCGACCGATTCGCGAGCCTGCCACCGATAGCCGCTCGGTCCACGCGGGTGTTCGAACCCGAGCTGTCAGCCTGGGCCCGCACTCTGAGCGGCGAGGTTGCCGAAATCGCCAGCATTCTCGCGAGCGACATCGCTGATCTACGTGAAGCGCTCGAACTTGGCAATCCCTTCGAGCAGACCCTATGTGAGGTCTACGAGAGCCGGATCGAGACACTGGTCGTCACGCGCACCGCAACAGCAGCCAAAGCCCTACTAGACCTGCTTGGCCACGCCGCAGGTAGCACTCGGCAGACGAAGTTCATAGTCCAATCAATCCGTAGACTCCACCGTCAGGGGACGTGGCCTCGCGTGCTCATGATCGGTGAGCCGGCGCCGTGGGACTGGCACCGCTTGCTAAGCGGCCTCGCTCCAAGCGTTGAGGTACTCACGCTCGGGCAGGAATCGGCGGGTAGCTGCACTGCGGCGATCACATCCGTCGAGACTTCTAGGGACCATTGGGGCAACAGTACTCTTCGCAATCGAACGTGGCGCGAGCTCACGGGACGACATCCCCCTCAAGTGCCTGAGCCTGCGCCGGTCGCCACCACTCCGATCCTCGTAGTCGACGGCGCCGAATACGTCGCTGAGCCTGATCCATTCGGTGAACTTGCGTCTCTCTTCGATCTCGACCCCTTAGACGTCAGCGCAGAGGGACTTGGCGTTCCCCTCGCTCGAGAAGACGAGACCGGATACTGGACAGCTGAAGCTACTGCGGTTGCAATAGAGACCGACCGTGGACGGTTGCTGCTCGAAGTTGGGCGACCGGTTGATGTGCAGGAGGGACCGCAGATCATCGAACGGCGTCCCGAACTTCTTGAGCCGGGCGATGTTGTGCTCGTAGGACGACGGCAGGGACGCGTGGGCCTACTTGAAGCACTTGAGGAGCGTCTTGGCGACAGGCCTGATCTACTGGCCGCTCGGTTTCTCATTGATCACTACCACCGTCTTGTCCGATCCCGCTTTCAGAAGTCCGGACACACGATCGAGTCACTTCATCGTGCACTCGTTGAACGCGGCTGTGACAGGATCAGCGCGACCGTGCGCTCGTGGGTAACTGAGGGAACCATGGCCCCGCAGCAGTTCTCGGACCTTGAGAAGCTGAATGATGCCCTCGCTCTAGGATTGCCACCAGTGCAACTACGCGAGCTGTTCGCCGGCGTGAAGCGTCGCCGCGGTTTCCGACGGGCTGCTGGCCGGATTCTCGCGAACGCGGCACTAGGAGCAACCGTTGTCCTCGACGAGAACCGAGTCGATGAGGCGACAGGGTTCTCGATTGCGGACTTGCGTGAGGCGGTCGTCGAAGCCACAGTCATCGAAGTAACGCCATGCGAACAGCCGGTACCTCTGACACTGCTCGGAAAGCTAGAGAGCTAGTCGTGGACCAGCTCAACCCACCTGGTGACGAAGCCTTCATCGGCTGGATGCTCGAAAGTGTCGTCGCTGAGGCACGAGGCGATCACATGCAGATGCTGTCTGTCGCTCCCAGTGGCAGGTTGTGGCTTGGGCGTCTCGCTCCCGAAGTGGTCGTTCAAGAAAGCCGCCTTGGTGAGCGCAGTGAGAGGCTTGAGCCATGTGAAGTTGGGGTGCGTCTGCGCCTGAGCGAGGTAGACGGCCGCATGGTGCGATGCACTGGGCGCTTCGTCGTGTGGAGCGAGTTCGATGGCGGAGACGACCCCGACTCGCCCAGGTGGCGCAAGAGCGATCCCATTGAAGTAACGACCGAGTTGACGACGCCGCGTGCTATCGGCACCATCAACGCCGCGGGGTGTGACGACTTCGCTGCCGCCTTAGCGGCTATCGGTGCGGATGGGATGGCGTGTGAGTTTCATGCCGAGCTTGAGTTCGGCAAGGAAGGTCCTGAGGTCCTCGTTACATTGGTCAACTGCTCGCCTGCGGAACTCCCGCACTGGGATACGAACGTCTATCAGGCGAGCCTCATAGTCGATGCCGGCCCAACTCTGCCTTTCACGCTTGACAACCTCCCCGACTCGTTCCGCTACGACCGGCGAGTCGCGGCCTACGGCGTCAATGGAGGCGTAGAGAAAGTCAACGAAACGACTCATCGAACGACCGATGTCGCTGTCCATGACCAGCCACGGCCCACCTATTGGGATGACGGGGTCGGCACAGCACCGAACATAACCTTCGCAGGTCTAGCGGATGACCCCATTCCCGCTCTGCGGGATCTGGTCAACGCCTGCGAGCGCTGGAGTGGCGAGCATTGGGCTCCAGCAGTTCTCGACCATCGTGCCAAGGAGGAAGCTTGGGACGGCGGAATGCGCTCAAGAGCTGATGAGGAAGCGTCAGTATCTCTTGAGGAGATTGCGAGATTGCGGCGGGGATTGAACTTACTAGAGGCCAATGAGGAGCTCAGGTGGAGCTTCCAGCTTGCCAATCAAGCCTTCGCTCGATCCCCTCTGGTGCGGCACAAGCAGTGGAGGCCGTTCCAACTCGGCTTTCTGCTTGCAAATGTCGCATCCATCGTCGACGAAACTCGGGACGGAGATCGCCGTATCGTCGACACCTTATGGTTCGCAACCGGTGG
>JAPPBK010000280.1 GCA_026705105.1 Chloroflexota bacterium
GAACACGGCGCGGTGCGGGTCGAAGTAGTCGTGCGTCGCTGCCGGTGTGGAGAATCGCAAGTCGCCGCCGCGCACCACGGAACTCACCGCAGCCTGCTGCGCCTGCTGCTCCTGTGCGTCCTCGGTCGACTGCTCCTGTTGATCGGCCTGCCGTGCCGCCTGCTCGGCCGGTTGATCCTGCTGCGCCTGCTGGACAGCCTGCTGTTGTTGCTGCTGCATCGCCTGCTGTTGAGCAGCCTGCTGTTGCTGTTGCCGCTGAGCCTGGGTCTGGGCTACCGCCTGCTGGCCGTCGTCATCATCGTCTCCACAGCCAACCAACGCCAATCCCGCCGCGCCGACGCCGGCGCGTCCCGACGCGCGCAACAGCGCCCGTCGGCTCATCTGCTTCCGCCTCATGCGTTGCCAGTAGTTGCGTTCGCTCATCCAGAATCTCCTTGATCGTCTCGCTCAGACTTGGATTGGCAGAGTGTAAGCGATTTGACACCCGTTGCGCCAATCAAGTCACAAAATCAGACCCGCGCCCTGCGGCGCGGGCCTGACTGTGGATGGCCGAACGTCGGACGCGGCTAGGCCGGGTAATCCGGGTGAGCCGTGTCGAGCCAACTGCCGTCGTAGCGATGCCCGGCGTGCGCGAATTGGTACACATCCGGGTCCGGCTTGAACCAGGGCCAGTTGACCGTGTGGTTGATCGGGTTCATCACCCCGATTGAGGGCGCGATGCCGTCCCAGCCGGTGTCCGGATGGACGCCCATCATGATCTGCACGACTTCGTCCGACATCACCTTCTTTTCTTCGAGGTCCAGCGTGACCTTCATCTGTTCGGCCAGCTCGGTCACGCGCGGGTGCTCGTAGTGGTAGAGGTTCGACGATCCGCCCGGCACGCGGCCGTTGAGCCAGGTGCTGGTCGGGTCGAGGTCGGCCGGCGGGTTCGTCCAACTCGGACCGTCGCCGGGGTATGTGCCCTCGACCAGGCGCTGGAGCACGACGGTGTACGGCTGGATGTCGATCTTCAGCTCGATGCCCATTGCCGACTCGTACATCGACTTGGTCGTCTCGGTGATACCCGGATATCGCTCTTCCCAGACATCGGGCAGGATGATGTCAAGCGTTCGGCCGGTGTCGCGGAAACCGCTAGCGTCCATCAGTTCGCTGACCAACTGGAGTTCCGCGTCGCGGTCGGGCCTGTATCCCGGCCAGGTGATCAGCTCATCCTCGGTCGGCGACCAGAACGCGCTGAACCACGGCGTTTCGGGCAGCGCCGACGGCTTGGCAGAGCCGAGATAAACCGTGTCGATCATCAGGTACCTGTCGGTGGCGACGTGGAACGCGGCCCACATCCGCCGATCGAGCCACGGATTGCCTTCGCCGTCTTCACCGGGCCAATCGGGGTTGAAGTTCGTGCGGCACTGAATCGTGAAGCCGCCCGCCGTGATTCTGCGATCCAGGTCCGGGAAGTCGCCCATGAGCGAGTCGACGCGGGCGATGTTCAATCCCACCGTGTCAATCTGCTTGGAACGGAACGCCGTCTCCGTCGCGGTCTCGTCGAACAGGTTGACGTACTCGAATCCGTCCGGGTACGGAAGTTGATTGCCCTGGGCGTCGAACTTCCAGTACTCCGGGTTGCGCCGTACCACGAACCGCTCGTTGGGGTCGAAGAACTCGGCGATGTACGGCCCGGAGCCGGCGACGCGCAACACGGTCTGCTCATCCCGCCAGAGGTCAGTATCCAGTCCCCAGGCCTGAATGCCCTCGGGCGCCGCCTGCCAGCCGAACGGATTGAGGAACGATGCCGACAAGAATGTTGAATCGACGCCTTCGGAAGTGATCCGCAGCGTGCGCTCGTCCACCGCTTCCTCTGTCGCGATCTTGCGCCAACTCGTCGACGAGAGGAAGGTGCTGTCCTCGACGCCGGTCGAGTCGAACGCGTCCTTCTGCCGCTGAATGTTGAAGCGCAGGTCCTCAGCCGTGACAGCCCGTCCACCTTCGGTAGGGAAGGCGTCGTGCCAGCGGGCCCCGTCAGTGACGTTGAAGATGTACGTGCTTCCGTCGGGAATCTCTGGCAGGTTTGCCAGGTCGTACTCCATTTCCGCCTTTTCTTTGTTCTTCCAGCGGATGATGTAGTTGTAGACCCAGCCGTGCATGAACTGCGTCGGACCGAAGACGCCGCGGTGCGGGTCCCAGTAGTCGTGCGTGCTGACCGGACCGGAAATCTTCAGCGTGCCGCCGTACTGTGGCTGCGGTGCATCGGAGACGACCTGCTGCTGCTGATCGTCCTCCATCGCCTCCTGCTGGTCGGCTTGCTGGGCCTGCTGCTCGGCGTCGTCCTGCTGCTGTTGCGGCTGCGCCTGCTGCTGCATCGCCTGCTGCTGTTGCTGCGCTTGCGCCTGCTGCTGCATCGCTTGCTGCTGCTGGTCTTGCGGCTGCGATACCTGCGCGACCGAGTCGTCGTCATCGTCGCCGCAGCCGACCAACGCCAGACCCGCCGCGCCGACCCCGGCGCGGCCCGAGGCGCGCAACAGCGCTCGCCTGCTCATCCGCTTGCGGCGCATCCGCTGCCAGTAGTTGCGTGTGCTCATTCCGTAGCCCCCTTCGCACGAGAATGCGACTCGTGCACGGAGTCTAGCGAAATCAGACCCGCGCCGTGCGGCGCGGGTCTGATCGTGGATGAACGAACGTCGGAGGCGGCTAGGCCGGGTACTCCTCGTGTGCGGTGTCGATCCACAGTTCCTCGACGATCTTGTGCCCCTGGTGGGCGAACTGGTAGCCGTCGGGAATCACGTGGTACCACGGCCACGCCGCCTCGTTCGAGACCGGATTCATCACGCCTGGACCCGGCGAGATGCCCTCCCAGCCCCAGTCGGGGTGGATGCCGAGTTGGATCTCGATCATCTCATCGGCCAGCACCTTCTTGGCTTCGAGATCGAGCGTGACCTTCATCTCGTTCGCGATGTCGGTCGCGCGCGCGTTGTCGTAGCTGTAGAAGTTGAGCGAGCCGCCGGGAATCAGACCGGCGAGCCATCGAGTCGTGGGATCCAGGTCGTCGGGCGGGTTGGTCCAGCAGGGGATCTGGCCCTGGAACGTGCCCTCGACCAGACGCTGCAGCAAGACCGTGTACGGGTCGATGCCGATGTCGAAGGTGATTCCCATCGCCGACTCGTACATGTTCTTCGATGTTTCGACGATGCCCGGGTAGCGCTGCTCCCAGACATCAGGCGCAAACAGTCCGATCGAGCGGCCGGTGTCGCGGAAGCCCGTCGCGTCGACCAGCTCGTTGACGTCCTGCAACTCCTGAGCGCGATCCGCCCGGAAACCTGGGATTGTGGAGATCGTCTCCTGGTCGGGCGTGAAGAATGTGGA
>JAPPBK010000462.1 GCA_026705105.1 Chloroflexota bacterium
CCACCGCTGAACAATCTTTGGTGGGGCTGCAGGGCAGAGTCCTCTCTGGGTGTGGAGCGACCACCTGACCGAAAACGTCAACGGCACTCCAGCTGAATTGTTGCAGGTGGGTACGTGTAAATTCAGTAGAAGACGGTGCGATTTGGGGCTAAACGGACAGGAATGTTAGTGTGCAATTGTTAGTAGGGCGCGGCAGAGCGCTCATACGGCACACTAGGTATCGCCGAAAACGCTACGAGGATGAGTTTCACGAGCTGGGCGAACCGGGCGAGGCCGCCCGCCGGACGCTGCGCACGACCGGTTCGGCCATGCTCAGTTCCGCGCTGAGCACGGCGCTCGGGTTCGGGATGTTGACGCTGATCGAGCCTCAAGCGGCGCTCGAGTGGAAACTATGGGCAGTCCGGTGCCTCGTCACGGCAGCCTTCACCGGCGATGTGGTACCCGCGCCTGGCTGGCCGATGGCCACGGTCACGACAGTGGGCTACGGCAACGTGGTCCCGGTCTTAACGGCTGTGCGTGTTGTCGCCGTGGTGTTGATGCTGGTCGGAATCGGACTCTTCGGCGTGCTCACCGCGAGCGTCGCCGCCTGGTTCGTCGAGAACCGCGGCGACATCTCGAACCGCGGACAACTCGATCGGTTGCGCGCCGAGATCCGGGCGCTCCGCAACGAGGAGAAACACAAGCTCAGCGGCCCTGGTTCCAGCGCTCGGCGCGGCGCATGAACACATCGGGATTCCCCTGCCACTGCGCGTAGCCGATCCGGCGTTCGTCGGTCAGGTAATCAATCTTGGCGTCGATGCAGCGGGCCAGTTCCGCGTCGCTGAGCGCGAGCGAGAAGCCGCCCCACTCGACTGCGGGATCGAGCGCCGTGACGACGAACGCCGCGCCTGATGCGTGCGCGGCCTCGCGGTTACCGAT
The DNA here is from genome assembly GCA_026705105.1 of Chloroflexota bacterium. Classification (GTDB taxonomy): domain Bacteria; phylum Chloroflexota; class Dehalococcoidia; order Bin125; family Bin125; genus Bin125. The sequence goes on from JAPPBK010000462.1 coordinate 919, forward strand.
CTCGCCGCGCGCCACGGCGTCGACGGTTCCCTCGGCCAGGGCATCGAGCAGCTCCGCCTCGCCGCTCAGATCACCGAGGTAGATCGCCTGCGGCATGTCCCCGGACGGCGGCTGCAGTCGCTGTCGACCCTCCAGCGCTGGCGACGCGCCAGCCGCGGTGATGACGTAGGCGTCGGTGCCGTCGGCGACAATCTCTCCGCGCGGGGTCTCGACTTGCACCCCGGCCGCGAGCACGCCCTCCGCGTCGGTGAGCCCCGTCAGTCGGAGCAGTCGCGCCTCCCCGGTCGTGTTGCGCAGCGCGCCCACCCGGTCTCCGCTGGTGAGGGCGTCATGGTCGGGGAAGCGGTCGCGATCTTCGGCGCGCACGAGCAGCGACTGGCGGAAGGCGATGTGGCCCGAAGTGAAGACGATCGCTTCGGCGCCGGAGCCGTCGTAGCGGCGCGACTCGAGCATCGTGATGCCGCCGCCGACCAGGTCGTACTCCGGGCTTGCAGCGAGCAGCCAGATATCCGTCCACGCTCCGATTGCGCGGCGCTCGAAGGAGAGGCCGGCGCCCTCCATCGCCTCCAATGCCGAGAGCAGGTCGGCCTCGTAGCCGAGATGTGTGTCGAAGTCGGCGTCGCCTGGCTCGGCTCCGGCGCTGGAGCTGACCGGTGCGAAGTGGGCGTAGAAACCGACCCTCAGCGCTCGCTCGCCGTCCGTGCAGGCGCCGCCGTGAGCCTCATCCTCGGGCTCGCCCGCGCAGGCCGTGAGCGCGAACACCAAGGCCGCGATCAGCAACGCAGGCCAGACGCGCGAAAACGGCGGCGGTCCTATCAACCTCGTGGGCGTCCTACCTCCCATGACTGTTCACGCTAGCGCGAGTGCGGGGTCCGCACTGCAGCCCCCTCGACCTGCGACGGGCGCACCGCCATTCCAGTCACCGCCGGCGCCGACGGCCGCGAACCAAGTGCAGCAAGTACAGCAGCGTGCCGAGCGTGGCTTCGATCGCAGCGAGCGCAACGAACACCATCCTGCCCAGGCTCTTGAGCAGAAGCCTCGGCCCGGACCGCGTCAGCCGGCCCAGGCGTCTACGGCTCGAGGGCTGGCCGCCATCCAGGCGTCGCGGTTGCCGCTCAGGTCGCTGAGTCATCTCTGCCTCCTTCACCACGAATCGGCCGATCGCTGAACATGCAGCCCAGGCTCCGGCACTCATTGCAGATTGTTCGGCCGCAGGCCTCGCACATCGACAACTCACGGATCGGCTTGGCGCCTCCGCAGTCGTGCAGGCAGCGAACCGGAGGGACCGCTCTGCGGCGAACAGGTCGGCGACTGATGCGGCGGAGATGATCGCCATCCTTGTCGTGAGCGGAGGCAGGCGCCGACTGCTCGTGTCCCTGGTTGCTCATTGAGTAGCCGTCCCCGGCGCGCTGTCCTCCCGCCAAACGGAACCGCGGCCCAACTCAGGCTGGGGGCGCGCTCGTTTGGCATTCAAGCGCCCACTCCTTAGGCAGGCCGCGCGCTGGTCGTCGCTGCGGACTGAGCTACCGCATATGATGACAAGAGAATCTGTGGAAGTTCAGTAGAAACAAGGCCCAGTTTGGCCTAGCGAAGCACTACTGCGGCTGTGTAATCAGCTTCTAGGCGATTGACGCCGATTGCATCCGGTTGACCGAGTCGGTTCGTTCGAACACGTTGGCATTCCAGATATGAACCGGTTCCGGTCTGTCAGCACGGAACTGAGACCGCATCGTGGGACCGCAAACCGGAGCGGGATACCCGTTTACCGGCTGGAACCACACGGCCGCTGAGCGACAGCGGGCTATTGCGCCGCCGTCTGTTCGCTGAGGAAGCGGAGCGCGTCCTCTTGCGACCAGACGATCGGATGGATCAGCAGTGTGGATACCGCGCCACCGGCCGGCGGCGGGTAGCGGTGCAGCAGCTCCATGGTGGAGACGGCGAGGTAACCCTGCAGTTCCGGCTGGTCGTTGATGGCGAAGCTCATGTTGCCTTGAGCCAGGTGCTGGACGATCAGGAGGTCGAGCCCGAACGTCGCGTGCGGCGCATCGATGTTGAACGTTTGCCGAGCGAAGATGATCTGATAAGCCGTGAGATTGTTCAGGGTCAGGATCGCGCCGAGACCGGGCGCCGCTAGCGCCGGGCCGAGCGTCGCCATCGCCTGTTCCCTGCTCATCCCACCGATGTTGATCGTTTGCACCTCTCCGTGGTACGTCTCGGCTGCACCAGCGCAGCGTTGGTCCAGCCCGACGTTGTTGGCTTCATGAACGATGCAGACGACGGTGCCGGTGATCCCGTCCGCGTTGAAGCGTTCGCCCGCCATCCGGCCGGCGGCCGCGTCGTCGAGCCCGACGTGCACATAGGCTCCGGCCTCGAGCGCGACGTCCGAGCCGGAGTTGAAGGTGACGACCTTGATTTGGGCCTCGCGCGCCTCT
>JAPPBK010000238.1 GCA_026705105.1 Chloroflexota bacterium
GCGGCGGCCGGGCCTGCATTGGCAGCCTGCGCCTTCGCCGACGAAGCGGACGACCAGCCCGGTTGGCTGCTGCTGACCGGGATCGCCGGTTCGGGGCGGACGGAGCTGGCAGCCGAAATGGCGAATCGCCGGATCGCCGAAGGTCGCTCGGCGCTGTACTTCGTGACCGCCGACTTGCTGGACCGTCTGCGCGCGGCGATGAACGCGACGAGCGGGGGCGACTTCTCGTTTGCCCTGCTGTTCGAGCACGTGCGCGACGCGCCGTTCCTGATCCTGGACGATCTGGACTGCATCTCCCCTACAGATTGGGCGAGGGAGAAGCTGTTCCAGCTGCTCAACCATCGGCGCAATAGCGGTCGGCGGACAGTGTTGGTGGCGGAGACCGCCGACCTGTCGGCGATCGGGCTGCAGTCGTTTCTGACGCTTGACGTGGGTCGGCTGGAGTTGGGCGAGTCGGCTGTGAAGGTTCGATATCGAGAGTTCGGCGGAATGACCGAAGAGGTGCTCTCGCAGTACACGTTCGAGAGCTTCCGCGCGCAGGGACTGGGCGGACGCGGTGATGCGGAGAATCTGCCCGGCGCGAAGGATCTGGTGCGGACCTGGTCGAAGCAACCGGCGGGCTGGTTGACCCTGATCGGCGGGACCGGAGTGGGCAAGACGCACCTGGCGGCTGCTGCGGCGAATGCCCGCCTGACCGCGGGCGACCGGGTGTGCTTTGCAGTGGTGCCGGAACTACTGGACGCGCTGCGGGCCTCATATCGGGACGATGGTGAAGCCTCGTTCGAGGCGATCTTCGCGTCGCTCAAAGAGGTTGACCTGCTCGTGCTTGACGATCTGGGCGCGCACCAGGCGACAGAGTGGGCGAGCGAGAAGCTGTACCAGCTCTGCGCCTCGCGCTATCTGCGGCGGGCGCCGACGCTGATCACGACGAACGTGGCGCCCGAGAGCCTGGATCCAAGGCTGGCGTCCAGGTTGCTCGACAGCCAACGGGGCACGGTGCAGTACGTCAAGGCGAAGGATTATCGGACCGATCAGGAGGCGATGGTGATCAGTCGGACGCGGCGTCGATCTCAGCGGCGGGGGTGAGCGAACCTTCGATCCATTCCTCGCCGTCGGACCAGACTTCTTTCTTCCAGATCGGGACGATGGCCTTGAGCCGGTCGATGCCGTAGTGGCAGGCTTCAATGCCCTCGCCGCGGTGGGCCGAGGCGACGGCAACGACGACCGAGGCCTCGCCGATCTCGAGGCGGCCGATGCGGTGGTGCATGGCGATGTCGAGCACGTCCCATCGCTCTCGGATTTCGTCCGCGATCCGGCGCATGATCTTGGTCGCCATGGCCGGATACGCGTCGTACTCCAGGTAACCGACGTCGCGTCCGAGATTGTTGTTTCGCACGATGCCAAGGAACAGGGAGACGGCTCCGGCGGCGTCTGAACGCACGAGCTCGTGGATCTCGGTTGGGTCGAGCGGTTCGCGGGTGATCCGGAAGAACGGGTCGTCGGCGCCTCCGCTGACCGGCGGGATCAGCGCGACTTCGTCGGATGCGCAGACCGGATGATCGAGCGAGACGTACTCGGCGTTGACTGCGAACATAATCGAGTCGCGCATGGGGCCGAGGCCGGGGAAGCGGTCGACGAAGGCGTCCATCACCAGCTCTGCGGTGAGCGGTTGCGGCAGGTCGCAGAGTTCGATCTGGCGGGCGCCGCATATCTCGGCGAGGTTGGCGAAGAGTTGTACGGTGAGGCGCATGAATCCAGTGTATCGGCCAGTCGGGTTAGCCAAGGGCGCGGTCGAGGCGCTGATTGAGTTCGTCTTGCCCGCTCACTGCGCGTCATGCGGGGCGCCCGGATCGTTGATCTGCGGGGATTGCCGAGCGTTGATGCAGCCGGCGACTGGGCCGCGCTGCCGACACTGCTGGCTGCCTTCGCCGGTGCCGGTCTGCCGAGACTGCCTGTCGAAGCCGCTGGCCGTGCGTGAGTTGCGTTCGGGATTCGTCTACGACGGTCCTGCGCGGGCAGCGGTGCTGACGCTGAAGCACGGCGGCGTGGTCGGATTGGCGGAGGAACTGGTGCGGCTGTCCGGTGAGATCCAGGTTGCCGCCGATATCGATCTGGTGGTTCCGATTCCAATTCCGCTCTTGCGCCGACGGCGTCGGGGCGGAAACCAGGCGGAGCACCTGGGGCGGGCGGTTGCAACGCAGACGGGATTGGAGCTGGACCCCGGTGCGCTGCGGCGCAACGGATGGTGGGGGCCGAGGCAGGCGCAGGCGACGTCTCGGGCGGAACGCTCGCGGATCGTACGCGGCGCATTCGCGGCCGGAACGGAACGCGTGCGCGGCCGCGGCGTGCTGCTGGTGGATGACGTGTCCACATCGATGGCGACGCTGTCGGAGGCGGCGCGGACGCTGTTGGCGGCGGGGGCGACGGTGGTCGATGCCTGGAGCGCGACGCGGGCGGGCTGAGATGGTGGAGACACAACCGTCGGAGTTCTGGCTGTGCCATCGGCCGTTCACGGAGGACTGTGCGCCGGTCAGGATGGTGAATGAGGTACGAAGCGCGGTGTTGCAGGACACGGCGGCGCGTGCGCGTGAGGCCGGGTTCGATCGGGTGCGCGTGTTCGCCAGCGCGCCGATCGCCGATCTGCCGGTCGAAGTCACAGGCACGGACCAGGCGATAGGCGACATCGTGGCGGCGGCCGCAGGCGGCGCCGCCGGACCGGTCTGCTACGCCGGTTCGGGGATGCCGGCGATGACCGTGGACGATTGGTCGGGCGTGCGCGCGACGATCGAATCCGGCGATGCGGCGGTCAACCGCATGTTTTCGTGCGACTGGATCGGCGTACCGGACGGAAGGCTCTTAAGTTGCGTGGCCGGTGAGCGGGTTGACAACCGATTCGCGCTGCTGGTCCGGGAGCGCACCGATGTGGACGTTCATTCGTTCGCGCGGTCGGCACGATCGTTGCTGGACCTGGACACACCAGCGGACCTGACGGTGCTGCAGGCGGCGGTGAGCGTCGGATCGCTTGAGCTCGGCGAACTCAGCGCCGCAGCGCTGTCCAAGTGGCGGGAGCTGGACGAGCCGGTCCGGCTGGCGGGACAGGTCTTCGAGGTGATGACCCGCAAGGACGAGGAGTTGATGATCGCCGGCCGCCTGAGCGGATCCGACTGGGCGGTCGTGGATCGCGATACCTCGTGTCGGGTACGGGTGTTGTCGGAGGAGCGGGGATTGCGAACCCGACAGCGCCGGGCGCGGTCTCTGCTGGGCGAACTGTATGAGTGGGCAGGTCAGGACGGATTCCTGCTGGCGCTGGAGGGGATGGCCGACGCAACGATCTGGGACACGCGGCCGTT
>JAPPBK010000121.1 GCA_026705105.1 Chloroflexota bacterium
CCAAGGTCCTGACCGATCGGTTCCTCCGACTGCTGCTGAACGGCGTGCCGCCGGAGCACATCGTCGCCATCACGTTCACGAGGGCGGCGGCAGCCGAAATGGAAAACCGGCTGTTCGCGGAGCTGACCAAGTGGGCGGCAGACGATGACGCCGCCATCAGAGATAGGATCGAGGAGTTGGTGGGTCGCTCGCCCGGCGACCTGCAAACCTCTGCCGAAGTCGCCCGCAGGCTGCTCGTCCAGGTGCTCGAGTGCCCGGGGGGCATCCGGATCCAGACCATCCACGCCTTCTGCCAGTCCCTGCTGGCGAGTTTCCCGCTGGAGGCAGGGCTCGCACCTCATTTCCGGGCTCTCGATGAAATCGAGGCGGCCGCGCTTCGCATGGAAGCCCGCACCAGCATGCTCCAGGCGGCCGGCCAGCAGGGCGGCGCGCTGGCGGAAGCCTTTCGGACTGTCGCCCGCACGCTTGCGGAAAGACAGATCGGCGAGGTCCTCAACGACTTTTCCTCGCGGCGCAGACCCTTTCACGAAATCGTGAACCGAAGCGGCGGCATCGACGCGTACGTCGCGCGGATCGCCGCCCGGCTCGACATCGATCCGACCGACACCGAAGCAGGTGTCATCCGCCGTGCGTGGCTAAGGACGGAACCCGGCGACGCCGGGAGTGCGGCGCGGCAGGCACTCGGCGTCCTCGTCAGCGAAGCCGAGCAGAACATCTTGCTTGTCGCAGCTGCGGATGCACTCGAGGCGTGGATCGACGCGCCGGACGATGACGCCGCCCTACTCGGCTGCTGGAGCAGCTGGCGCGATGTGTTCGTTACCCAGAAAGGAACGCCGCGCCAGCGCGTTCCCTGGACATCCCTCGGCAGCCCGAACACGGTCAAGTTTCTGGAGGCAGAATGCAGCGCGGTGCTGGAGGACATTGCAACGCTGAAGGCGACCCGCACGTTCGACCTCAGTTCCGCCATTGCGCGGCTGGCGGAAGAGGAACGGCGACGCTACGAGCGCCTGAAGCGAAACCTGGTCGCCGTCGACTATGACGACCTCCTGGTCCGCGCGGCCGACCTGCTCACGAAGCGGTCGGCCAGCGACTGGATCCTCTACAAGCTGGACGGCGGTGTGAGTCACATCCTGGTCGACGAGGCGCAGGACACCGCACCTTCCCAATGGCAGGTGATCTCAGCCGTCGCCGCGGACTTCTTCAGCGGCGTGAGCGCGACGCAGGAAGCGCGACGCACCGTCTTCGCTGTGGGAGACCCCAAGCAGTCGATCTATCGCTTCCAGGGGGCGGACCCCGACGGTTTCGCCAGGAAGAGCCGCGAGTTCGAGGAACGGGTCTCCGGTGCAAGACTGCCCTGGAAATCCGTCCAGCTTGATCTTTCGTTCCGGTCCGCACCGGCGCTGCTCAAGGCGGTCGACCAATTCTGGAACACGCAACGGGAGGGACCTCGGCACGGCGAACAGACGACGCACGCCGCCCAGCGGGCCGACGCGCATGGCCGGATTGAAGTGTGGCCGCCCGTGGAGCCCGAAGAGGGCGATGAGCGCCCGAATGCCCACGTCCGCCGGCTCGCCCGCCTCATGGCCGAACGAATCAGGACGCTGATCTACCCGAGTGACGGCACCCCGTCAAAGTACGGTCCGGGTGACATCATGGTGCTGGTGCGTAAGCGGCTACCTCTGATGCCCTTCGTTGTCCGCGCGCTCCGCGAAGCCGGAATTCCCGTTGCAGGTGTCGACCGAATGCGCCTGATCGATCAGCCCCCGGTGATCGACCTGATCGAACTCGCGCGCTTCCTGCTGCACCCGCGCGATGACCTGGCCCTCGCCAATGTGCTCAAGGGGCCCCTCGCCGGACTGGACCAGGGACTGGGAGAAGACCAGCTCTTCGCGCTCGCGCACGATCGTGATGCGAGAAGCCTCTGGGACAGCCTCCGCGAGCATGCGGACGAGGACGCGGCGTACCGCACGGTCTACGACCGGCTCCGGGTGCTCACCGCGAAGGCGGCCAGCGATACGCCGTTCGACTTGTTCTCGTTCGCGCTCGACGGCGAGCAGGGATCGCGCACCGCCCTGCTCGCGCGCCTCGGGCCCGATGCAGCAGATGCCATCGAGGAATTCCTGTTCCAGGCCCTCGAATTCGGCCGTCGTGAGATCCCTTCGCTGGAACGCTTCACCAACTGGATCGAGGGCGAGAGCCTCGAGGTCAAGCGCGACATGGAATTGGCGAGCGGCAGCGTCCGGATCATGACCGTGCATGCAGCCAAGGGACTCGAGGCGCCCGTCGTGTTCATTGCCGAGCGTGAGGGCAAGCCGCGCCTGCTTTCCTCCATCGTCTGGGACGCCGACGACACCGCCATCTTCAAGCTGCCCGAAGGGGAGCGGCCGGATGTCGTGACCGAGTTGCAACGGGAATTCGCCGAGGAGGAGCAGCGGGAATACGAACGTCTGCTGTACGTCGCCATGACGCGAGCCAAGGACCGGATCGTGGTCGCGTCGTGGCAAAAGCGGCCCCCGAAGGAGCCGGGGACCTGGTGGTCGAACCTCGTACGGAGCGCGCTCGTCGACAATGCCGATTTCGATGTGACCGTCGACGCCACGTTTCCGAGAGTCGATAAAGGGGCGACCCCGGCCTACGTCTTCGAGGAGAACGTGACGGGCTCGGATCGGGCAACGAAGCCAGTCCCATCCGCTTCCGCCGAGCAAACCGATCTCCCGACATGGCTCCAGACCCTCGCCCCGTCCGAGCGCGCGCCGCGACTGGCGCGCCGCGCAGCTCCCGAGGTTGACGACGACAGCAAAGCCGTGGCCCTCGCGCGTGGAACGCTGGCGCACCAGCTGCTCGAGCATCTCGCCGGTCTCGGTGGCGCGGAGCGGCGCGGGCGCGCTGCAGCTCTCGCCGAACGGCTGGCCCCCGAACTGCCCGACAGCATGCGTGCAGGCCTCTGCTCGGTCGTGCTGGACGTGTTCGAACAACCCGAGTTTGCGTTCATGTTCGCGGCGAACAGCCGGGCCGAAGTTCGCATTGCCGGTGAACTCGATGGCCGCCTGGTGGAGGGGCAGATCGACCGGCTCATCGTGACCGACGACGAAGTGACCGTCATTGATTTCAAGACCGGGACGCCGCCTGCATCCTGGCAAGACGCACCGGTTGGCTACCGGGACCAGATCGCCGATTACGTGGCGCTCCTGGCCAACACCCACCCGGGACGGAACATTCGCGGGCTGCTGTTCTACATCGAAGGGCCGGCATTGCTGTCGAAGACTGACGAGAAAGCCTGAGCGCCGGACTACCGTGTCGGATGGCCTTGTCGTGCAGCGTGCACAACCGAACGAAG
>JAPPBK010000289.1 GCA_026705105.1 Chloroflexota bacterium
CTTGACACGCATCACGGCCCGCGATGCGGAGGTAGTGCCGGCGCCGACAACAGGCGTCGGCGCTGGTTCCGCTCTAGCAAGCAGCGACGGGCGAGCGAGTGGGGGATCGGTAACCGCTGTTATCAGTTGTTCCAGCTAACGCTGAGGCAACAATCCCGTCGCCAACGCAGCGGACAGAAATGCTGCGATAACCTTGCTCCGTGGCCCCTTCAGTCTCACCCGATTCCGACGTCGGCGAGTCGGCGCATCCGCGCCATGAGCGATTGCGCGCGTGGTGGGAGGCGGGCGCCGGCGGGGCGATGGTGTACAACGAGTTGCGCCGAGTACCGTCGGAAGCCTGGACGGATGCAATGGCGCGTCTGCCCGACGATGACGGTCCCGAACCGGTGCCGCCGCCTGATCGTCCACCCGCGCGGGTAGTGGATCTGCCTGAGGTGTTGGCGCTGCGCGCGCTGCTCATGGATCGGCGGGTCGCCTTCGACACGGTCGAGCGGTGGATCCGCGCCTTGACCCAGAGCACGCGGATGCTGGAGTACGAGCGCCCCCTGCTCTGGACCGCCGACCATGTGGCGTCCCGCCTGGTCCAGATAGCCTCCGGCGGCGAGGGCAGCATGTGGTCGACGCTGGAGGTCGTGCGCGAACTCTGGGACTGGCATCCCGACCATCCGTACATCGCGGTCCAGTCGGAGCGCCTCTTGAGTTGGCTGGAGCTGTTGCTCGCTACACCACAGCCCGGGTCGTCGCAGTCATGAGCTCCGATCCGCCCCGCCAGCGCATCTCGCCGATCAGCTTTCCCACCGAGACTCCGGAACTGCCGCGACCGCGAGAGGGTGAGCCGCAACATCAACGCGACGCGCTGCGCGAGACCGGCTTTGCACTCGGGATCGATCTGCAGTGGTTGCAGGCCGCGTTCCGCCTGCAGCGCAAGGTCGTCGAACAGTCTTATGGCTCCTCGTTCCGCAATCGTCGTTATGCCTCCGCGTTAATGTTCTGGTCGCGCGTGTACACCGCCGGCCTCGAAGCACGGGCCTTGACTGCGCGAGCGTCCTACTCCTCGGCCCTGGCCCTGCTGCGCGCTTCAATGGAGTGGCTCGGTGCGGAACAAGCGGTGGTTGGCGAGGAGCAGGTCGAGTTTGAGGATTGGTTGCGGGACGCGTGGTCCAACAACGCCGAGCATCACGCGACGGAGATTGGCATGGGCCAGTACATGGCCGGCCAGCAGATTGCGATGGCGCCGGAAACCGCCGACGCGTATCGAGCCGTGTCCGAACTCTCGCGCTCGCACTTCGGCGCATCGGCGCTGTTGACCGCCGACGGCTCGCACGACAAGCGATTCCTGGTCAACTGGGCCGACGAAGCGTTTCACCTCGGTTGGGCCGAGCTGCTGCTCGGCTGGCTGATCACGATCCAGGATCGGCAGTGCCGCTTCGCCATCGGCAGCGGCCTGTTCGGCGTCGAAGCAGAAGACCGCCAGGAGTACCAACGCCTGCATCGGCAGAGTGAGCAGATCCTCCAGGACCAACGGCGTTGTCGAGCCGAGTGGGTGATCGATCAGGGACGCCAACGACTGCTGATCGACGGCTTCCGCCGCCAACCGTCAGGCGCGCCGAAGCGCATCCTCCTGTAGCGGCACACGAGCGGCGGAGTGATTCGTCGACGGTGCTACTTGCAGACCGGCTCATAGACGTAGCCGAACTGATCGAGGTAGGCCAGTGCCAGTTCGAGCCCTTCGATCGTCTGTGTGCGATCCCCACCACCGTCGTGCAGGATGGCGATGCGCGCGTGGGCCGCGCTGGCGACGAGCCGATTGGCGATCTCAAGCGCCCCGGGCTTCGTCCAGTCGCGCGGGCGAATCTCGCCCAGCACGACTCGCAGCCCCAGCTTCGCGGCGCGCGACTCGGTGTGCTCGTCCATGGCGTAGTAGGGCGGGCGCATGCAGGCGGTAGCGTGCTCGCCCAGGTGTTCCTGAGTGCGGGTGAGCGTCGTGTTGAAGTCTCGCTCGGAAATGCCGGCCAGGGATTCGTGATCCCAGGTGTGGTTGGCGAGAGTGTGACCCTCTCGGACGATTCGTTCGATTAGCTCGGGATACGCCGCGGCGCTGGAACCAACGACGAAGAAGGTCGCTTTCGCCTGGTAGCGGGCCAGTACGTCGAGAATCTGCGGCGTGTAACTGGGGTGAGGTCCGTCGTCAAACGTGAGATGGAGCCGGGCAGCCGGAATCGTCAACTCGAACTCGTCAACAATCCGATGGAGATCGCCCGTACAACGCAGCCCATCCGCGCCGCAACCGGACCGCGGGCTGAAGACCATCTTGAGGTCGGCGCCGGGATCGGGCAGCAGGCTGACTCGCCAGAGGTCGTGGCGCCCATCGACCCGGTTGACGCCAACCACTCGTCCGTTCGTCACCCGAATGGCGCGGTCGCGAATCTCCCGCAAGCCGACCCTGACAGGTTCGCTCAACTCGATCAGAACTTCGATCGGTTGGCGGGCCATGTGATGCGTCGGTCGCTCCGCGACGCGGGCGCCAACCGGAGGGCCGGCGACAACGACCCGGGTCTCTGGTCCCGACTTGGAACGGACGGCGGGGCAGAACGATGTCGATCCTCGACAGGAACCTCGTTGCGCAAGCGCGAGACTGACACTGCGTCGACCCAGGGGCGCGATCCGCGCGCTCCACTCGAAGCCGTCCGGATCGACCGGCGAGAGAGCGCGAATCTCACCCGACTCGACCAACAGGGAGAGCGGCCAGCCCAGAAACGCGGCGCCTCGCACCGGCTCGGCGAAGCGAATAGCGATCTCGAACTCACCACCGTCGTGCCGCGCAGGCGATGCCACAATCGTGGCAGGCGGCGTAGCGGCGGTACTCGGCAAGCTCGAACCGACGGCCGCCGAAATCTCGTTGGAGAACGGAAGTGATTCGCCGCTCTGCCGCGAAGACTGGCTTGGGGATCGCACGGGATGCTCCATGCGAACGTCCACGTCGACGGCGGCAAGAGGACCGGCAGTGAGGAAGGGTCCCATGTCGAGGAAGTCGGCGCCGGACGCCTGCGCCCACAGGTTGGCCAGGAGCGAGAAGGCGAGCAGGGTCACGGCTGCACCCAGCATGGCCGCGCCTCCGTTGCCTGTTAGTTGACGTAACGAGTGCTCGACCCATTATGCCACTGGACGACGACCTGTGTCATCTGCGCGCGTCGACGCATCGACGGCAGGCCGCGCCCATAGCCGATCAGCCCCAATGAGTGGAGGCGATACGCTGGATCTCCCGGGGCCGTAGCTCAGCCGGGAGAGCGCTGCCCTTGCACGGCAGAGGTCAGGGGTTCGAATCCCCTCGGCTCC
>JAPPBK010000107.1 GCA_026705105.1 Chloroflexota bacterium
GTTCGAATGAAACCGTCAAGCGGCCACGCGATGGCGTAGGGAAGCTCGTTGAAGGCACTCCCGAAGCCCACCGGCGCGAAGCTGCGGTCGAACGTTTGCAGGTCAAGCGACAGGGAAACGTCGCCCTGTCGCCCGTAGCGACGGCATAGACGCGACCATTGGATGTCGCGCACCGGGGCGTGCCGATATCGGCAGGCGCGCCGCAATGGGCGTCGGTGTGGACGGTGGCAAGGATCATGCCGTTGCGGCTTCGAAGTCCCGTTCGAACGCACCTATGTAGGTCGCGCCGTGGACGAAGGCGTTCGTGCTCCACCGGCCCAGATCGTCCGGCATGTCGCCTTCGGACAGGCGGTGGCTGAACAGGGCAAGCAGCGCGTCGCGCTCCAACGCGTTCAGCCGGGCGTAGAGCTGGACGGTGCCGTGCATGATGTACTGCGGATCCGGCAAATGTGCCTGCACGGCAAGGATGTGCCGGATATCGTGCGTCATCAGCGCGGCGTTGCGGAAGTGTGGGCCGTACCAGACCTTGCCATGGTCGCTGTAGGTCAGATCTCACCTGCTTCCGGAGGGTGGTCCACAGAATGACGGAAGAATCCACGACCGCAACACCACACGGGACTGAAGGACTGGGCACGGACCCGGTCACGGCGCTCCCCGAGAAGATGGCGACCGGCCCGACCGCAGCCATCTTCGCTGAGATACGCAAGGTCATGCAGATCCCGCTGCTGACCTCGATTTGGCGCACGCTGGTGAGCATCGACAGGGGGTTGCCGACGGTCTGGGCGGCCACCAAGCCGATTTACCTGTCTGGCCAGCCGGATGCAGCGCTCGGCCGTCTATCGCGTGCCGACATCTTTCCGGTGCCGGCGCCCTTGGGGGCCGATCAACTGGCCGACGCCGGCATGGACGCCGAGGAGTTGCGAGCCGCACTCGGCATCATCGATGCCTATACCCGCTCCAACAGTCTCAACATGATGGCGTTGAGTGGCCTGGTGCTGTCGCCGGTCGGCCCGAGCCCGGCCGATTCGATCCCGCCGGCGGCGCCGGTCCTACCGAACCCGCCGGAGCTACTCGAAAAATCCGAGATCGCTCCCGACGTCTGGATGCGGTTGGAACGGGTCAACCGTCTTGGCGCAGGCGCGAACTCCCGCAGTGTGGCGACCCTGTGGCGCCACCTGGCGCACTACCCCGGCCTGCTCCGGTTGATCAACCACGCCTTCGCACCATTGCAATCGGATGGAACGATCGACCGCGCTATCCAAGAAGTCTTCGAGGAATCGCAAGCTGAAGGCGCCCGACTTGCCCATTTGCGGGGCGATATCAACGCGATTCCCGACCCTGCGACGGAAATGGTCGCCGCCTACGTGGACGGCCCGAGCGGCGTCGCGCGCATGGTCACCATCGGGCACGGTCTAGCCCGGTGGTTGCGGCGATCGGCGCCGGCTGGATAGCGACGTTCGCACAATTCGATTCGCACGAACCCGTTGTCAAAAGTGCCGCAGCGGACAGGCAGCACAATGGCCTCACCGGCAAGTCGAGTGCTTGGTCGAAACCCTCTGCCGGCTAGGGAGGGAAGCCCCGTGCCAACAGGTAAGGGCCTCCTGCTTCACCGCGGCAGGTTACGAGATCTGTGCCGAGGCCGGAGAGGTGTATCCCGGCGTGTGGCAGGTGCCAGCGGCGCTACCGCCGTCCAGAATTCGGTCGGAGTGGCGGTCATGGACGCTGCTGCCGCCAAGCCTGCTTACGACCCGTGCGATAGGAACGATCGGGTTCTTGGGTCGCAAGGGACTTGCTGGTCAGAGACCTTCCTCGAACCCCTCATCCTCAGAGGACGTCGTCCGACGCGTACTAAGTTGCCAGTTGGTGTAACAGGCAATCAGCCTCTGGCGCTGGCTGTTCGTTGTTTGGTTTAGGATGCCGTTACTTGGTATATGCCGTATTTGTCATCTATTATGAATTGAGACGACAAATATGGCATTTTCGATGAGATCCCAGCGTGCACAACGAGCGTTACGCCAGGTGGGTGAGAACCTGAAGACCGCACGGCTAAAGCGCAGAATGGCCATCAAGGATTTCGCGGACCGAGTCGGCGTGTCAGCACGAACAATCATGCGGCTCGAAAAGGGCGATGCCGGCGTCGGCACCGGAACGCTGGCCATGGCGTGTCTCGTTCTGGGCGGGATTGATCGGCTCAGCGATCTGTTCGATCCTGCTTCGGACGGCACCGGGTTGCTGCTGGAGCGCGCCTCGCTGCCAAAACGAATCGTGCGAAGACGGAACAAGGCAAGCGGTCGATCCACGTCAGCGGATAAAGAGAACTGGACAGGCGGCCAATCGGATGATGAAGGCATGGGCTTCTAAGGCCCGAGGCCGTCGTCCCACTGGGCCAGGCGAAGCGTGTGGTTGGCCGGCTGCGTTTCGAGAGTGATGGCCGGCGACAGCATTCCCAGTTCGAATACGACCGCGAATGGCTCAGTTCGGAAGGCAGCTTCCCGCTTGCGCCCGGACTGCCGCTCCGGACCGGAGGCTTCTTTGCCGCCGCGCGGCGTTCAGCGCACCCGATCCGCGAGGTTCCAACAGCTGGAACTGATGCGTGAGCGGCAGCGCGGGAACCTCCCCGCAGGGAAGTCCGGCAATTCCATTCCAAAGTGGGGATCAGGTCAGAGGCCTGGGTAAACGGGTATACGATCCCCTAGGTAAAGGCGGGCCGGTAATCTAGCGATGCGGAGGAAAGAACCTTGAGCAACACGACCGTCAAGGAAATTCGAATTCACCAGACGGGTGGGCCGGACGCCATGCGCTGGGAGGATGTCGCCGTCGGCGCCCCGGGCGCGGGCGAGGTGTGTCTCCGGCATACCGCGGTCGGGCTGAACTACATCGATGTTCAGCAACGGTCCGGCGGCTATCCGATGAAGGACTTGCCGGTCGTCCTAGGCATGGAAGGTGCCGGCGTTATCGAAGAGGTCGGGCCCGGAGTGACCGGTTTCGTTGCCGGCGACCGCGTGTCCTACTGCATGGAGCGCGGCAGCTATTCCGAGCGACGGGTGATCGGCGCCAAGTGCTTGATAAAGCTGGACGATAAGACGACCGAAGAGATCGCCGCTGCCGCCACACTCCAGGGATTGACCGCGCACTATCTGGTGCGCGACCTGTACAAAGTGAAACCCGGTGACGTCGCGCTTGTCCACGCTGCTGCCGGCGGTGTCGGGCTGCTGGTCTGCCAATGGGCGAAGCATCTCGGCGCGACGGTGATCGGCACGGTCGGGACCAGGGAAAAGGCCGCGCTGGCCCAGACGTACGGATGTGACCACCCGATCCTCTATCGCGAGGTCGAT
>JAPPBK010000363.1 GCA_026705105.1 Chloroflexota bacterium
CTTCATTGTTCACCTGGTAGCACCGAGTCGTCACATTCAAACCAACCACTTCGGCAACCTCCTGGGTCTTTGCGGGTGGCACTTTGCTCTAGTGCAGCATGGCCAGTCGCAGTTCATGACCACTGAGCACGCCTCACCAGTCGACGATCCAGAACATCTCACCGAACTCATTCTCAACCTGCCGGAGGAGATCGACGAGGCAGGCAATCCGTATCGGGCGCTACCTATACGGTTCCAGAATGTCTACGGCAGGTGGGCATCCGAGCCGTCAACCATAAACGCAGAGATCCGCTACAGCCTTCCGCACTGGGAATACCTCTGCACCCTGGTGAAGGACGACTAGTCGAGCAATGACCGCCCCTCTTGCCGTGATCCGTCCCGACATGAAGGCCCGATACAGGGCACAGCCCTCCGCGGTCGGCTGGGTCACCGCAGTGTGCGGCGACGAGGCGAGCGTGTTCATCGACGGCTCGGTCAAGACCGTCCCCGTCTCAGACTTGGAGCCAGTGCCAGACCTCGTCGAGGTCACGTCCCGGGAGTTCCGGGCCGCTCTGACGCGGCGCAGGCTTGAGAACCCCGTCACCGACCAGTATCTGTCCTACAAGGCATCCAACACCAAGCTGTTCTACCACCAGTTCATCCCGGTCAAGAAACTGCTCGAATCTCCCGACCAGCGGCTGCTCATCGCGGACGAGGTCGGCACGGGCAAGACCATCGAAGCTGGACTGATCTGGGCCGAGTTGGAGTCCAGGTCGGGCCAGGGTCTGGAGAACGTCTGGATCGTCTGCCCGAAGTCCCTCGTGGGGAAATGGCGCGACGAGATGTTGCAGCGCTTCGACCTCTACCTGGAGGTGCTGAACTCCGAGGGTCTCCGCCAAGCCTTGGCCGCTCTCCGCAGAGACGGATCGCTGCCACCACGGTTCTCGAAATGCGTCGTGAACCTCGAGCTGATCCGTGCCGAAGATCACGCGAACCGCCTCGCGGATTCCCCGATCGCTTGGGATCTGGCGATATTCGACGAGGCTCACCACCTGCGCAATCCCGACACCCTGTCGTTCGCCATCGCCCGACTGCTGTGCGAGCGGTCCAGAGCCGCCGTATTCCTGACCGCCACACCTCTTCAGACCAGTCTGGAGGATCTGGTCCACCTGATGGAGGCACTGGGCGTTGACGTCGCAGAGGATCCGCACGCCTTGCACGAACAACTGCGTTGGGACATGGAGCTCAATGACTGGATACGTCTCATAAAGAACCGTCCGCCCGGCTGGGTTGCGCACTCCCGGCGCCTGCTGGCTGAACTTGCTGACGGCGGCGGGCGGTCACGTTCCGGTTGGAACGCCTTTCGCGACCTGGTCGAGGGGCCGAGTCTGGAGGACAGGGCCCGGCGTACGGCCGCTGTCGATGCCGCACGCCACCTGCAAGTGCTCGACCCCTACATGACTCGCACTGCGCGGGCAGACATCGAGGAGGACAGGCCGACGCGGGAGGCGGTCACCAGGATCGTTCGGTTCGGCTCGGCCGAGAAGGCGCTCTACGACGCCGTGTACGAAGTCTGCCTGGCGCGGGCGTCCGAGCAGGGCGCGCCGCCGGGCTTCGTGACGCAGATGCCGGAACGCCGCACCGCGAGCTGTGTCCCGGCCATCGCCTTGGAGATACTCGCACACGCCCGCGAGAACGAAGACGACGATCATGAAGCCAGCTTCTCTCCCGCCGAGATCCGCGCCCTACAGCCACTTGCAGAGACGGCGCGCGAGTCACAGGACGAGAAGCTCGAAGCGCTCGGCGAGATGCTCACGCATGCCTTCGGCGAACTGGAGGCCGACCGGGCAATCGTCTTCTCGACCTTCAGGGGGACGCTCCGCTACCTGGCACGAGAACTCGCCGGGCGCGGGTTCTCGCTGGAAGTGATGCACGGCGGGACACCAGCGCGCGACGAGGAATGCAAACGCGACGAAAAGAGCCGGGAGCGGATCGCCACCGAATTCCGGCGGGGCGCGTTCCAGATACTTCTCGCCAGTGAAGTGGCCGGGGAAGGGTTGGACTTCGAGCACTGCTGTGTGGTGGTCAACTATGACCTCCCCTGGAACCCCATGCGAGTGGAGCAGCGCATCGGGCGGTGCGACCGCCTCGGACAGGCCTCCGACAAGATCCACATCCGCAGCCTCGCCAGCGAAGGCACCATCGAATCTCGGATACTTGACCGGCTCTATCAGCGACTCGGCATATTCGAGAGGGCTCTGGGAGAACTCGAGGTCGTGCTGGGAGAAGCGGTGGCCGAATTCGAGCGCGACCTCTTTGCACGCGGCCTCAGCGAACAGCAGCAACTCGACCGGCTGGAACAGGTCGCACACTCGATCGAGGCCCGAGAGCTGCATCGACAGCAAGCCGCGCAGTCGGACGTCATCTCGTCGCAAGGCCGCGGGCTGATCGACTCCGATCAGCAGGACATCAGCGATGCCGAGGCTGGATTCCTAACGCCCGAGGACCTGGCCGAGTTCGTTGACGCCGCCATGCAGCAGCGGCTACCGGAGACGCTTCTCAGGACAGCCAACCCCGCAGAGTTCAAACTTCGTTACAAGCCCGAACTCCGAGAGGCCCTCGGCGAACTCTTGAAGTCGTATCCGGCGGCGTCCAGCGCCAGGCACCAGATCGCCCGATTCCGCGAGCGCCTAGGTCGACTGAGCGACACCAGAACCCCGATGTCTCTGTCGTTTGCCGCCGGTGACCCGGAGGCGGAGTTCGTGCATGCCCGCCACCCCCTTCTGCTGTTGGCGAGGCATCTGGACGGCCATCCGTCCGCAGAAACGCCGTGGTGTTCGGGCGCGGCCCCTTCGGAGATCGCTCCCGGACCGAGCGCACTGGTGTGGGCCATAGCCACGCTGGAGGGCTACACCAGCCGATCGGAGTTGATCTGCGCCCGCATCGACCTAACGGTCGCGAGCGGCTCCGACGTCACGCCGGTCGAGGCGGGCGAGGCGCAGAGACTCCTGCGAGCGATGACAGAGACGCCACCGGGGGCGGCACCGGAGGCGGGCATCGAGTCAGTCAGGGCTCGGGCGCAGCAAGCGCTGTGGGAACGATTCCAAGGCGCGCGCGACGCCTTCGAGTCCGGTGACCGCGCCTTAGCTGACAAAGCGAAGCGAGCTGTGCAGTCCCATGCAGAGCGCCAGAAGCGCCGCAACAACGACCAGCTCGCCAAGCTCGATCTCGATCCCCGCCTCCGCGATCTCTACAGCGGCTGGAACCATCGGATCGAACAGGAGACCGCAACCAAGCTCGCGGACATAGAGCAAAGAAGCGGCGTACGGTCATCGCTGGAAG
>JAPPBK010000084.1 GCA_026705105.1 Chloroflexota bacterium
GCAAATTCGACAAGTCGTTCAACGAAGGCGTCTGGAACGGTGCCAAGCGCTTTACCGCCGATACGGGCATCGAGTTTCAGGACTTCGAAGTTCAAACGGATTCCCAGCGGGCTCAGGTGCTGCGTACGTTCGCCCGCCGCGGCTACGACCCGATCCTTGCCGTGGGGTTCCAGTACGCGTCGGCGTTGGAGCGAATTGCCGCCGAATTTCCCGAGACCCGCTTCGCCATCATCGACTCGGAGGTTCACCGGCCAAATGTGCAATCGATCGTGTTCAGGGAACACGAGGGCGCATTCGTCGTGGGAGTCCTGGCCGCAATGGCTAGCCGTACCGGAAAGCTGGGGTTCGTCGGCGGCATGGACGTACCGTTGATCCGGAGGTTTGCCTGCGGTTACGTGCTGGGAGCGCAGTACGCGAGCCCCGGCGTCGAGATCTTGCAGAACATGGTCGGCACCACGGGCGCGGCCTGGAACGACCCCGTGAAGGGGGCAGAACTCGCCAGGTCGCAATTCGACCGTGGCGCTGACGTCATCTTTCATGCCGCGGGTACCACGGGTCTCGGAGTACTCCAAGCCGCGGCAGACGCGGACATGTTGGGGATTGGGGTCGATTCGAACCAGAATCATCTCCATCCCGGAAGTGTCCTCACGTCGATGCTGAAGCGGGTCGACGTGGTGGCCTACGAGGTTTTTGACAGCGCCCGTCAGGGCACGTGGACGGCTGGCGTGCGCGAGCTGGGCCTCAAGGAAGGCGGAGTCGGCTGGGCGCTGGACGAATTCAACGAAGGGCTCGTTTCCCCCGAGATGAAAGCCGCCGCAGACCGCGCGGCAGCAGACATCAAGCGCGGGAACATCCGCGTCCACGACTACGTCGCCGACGGACACTGTCCAGCGGACTAGCCGAAGCGCGATTTCGGCCGGTGATACGACGGTGACCGCAGCGAACGGCGCGCCAGCCGTAGAGCTGCGTGTCGTCGACAAGTGGTTCCGCCAAGTTCATGCCGACCGGCGGGTGCACCTGTCAGTACCGCCCGGGTCCGTCCACGGCATCGACTGAGAGAACGCGGTCGGCAAGGCCACGCTGAAGAACATCCTGTACGGGTTCTTTCGCGCCGACCGAGGCCAGTCCTGCTTGCCTGCAAGCTTGTCGACTGCAGGCGCAGCGGTGACGCCATCGCGGCCGGAATCGGCATGATTCACCAGCACTTCATTCTGGTAAAGCCGGTTACCGCAGTCGAGAACGCGATCCTGGAGCGGAGGGCGACCGCACGCCCCAGCTCCCAAATTCGGCGCGTTTCCTGTCCGTGGAGTGGCTGGGGGCGAGCGCGCTCGAAGCGGTTCCGATCGTGGGCTCGCTGCAGCCGAGACCGACAGATGCCTGTTGTCGAGGTCTGAACTCGGCGCGACATGGCGCAGTATCGCGCGTTTGTGTCACGCTTTCGGCAGGCGCTTGCGGTCGCCGCCCTTCATGAGCGCCCGAGCGCTGGCGACCCGGCGGCGCACCCGGCTGTGCAGCGCGTCATCGGGATGCCAGTCCGCGACCGCTTCCACGCCCCACAGCAGCGATACGGTCTCGCGGTAGGATTTGCCCGCCAGATGCGCGTCCAGCACCCTCTCCGTCGCTCCGTACTGGCTGCCCACCCGAACCCGCCTCGGCGGAATGCCCCCGGATCAACCGGCCCGGAGAGGCCGAGTGCCGCCGTGCCACCGCCCGCCCAGGCGCTCGCCTCGCGGTGCGCCCCGACGTCCTTCGCGTAATGACCGTCCTTCTCGAAATACCCCACCCCTTGGGCCGGCGAGGCGATCTTGCCGATGGAGGCCACCATCGGAGGTGCCGTCCACCGAAGGCGAGACGGGGGATGCGGAGCCGGTCCATACCGGCCAGACATGCGCCCGCGAAGCAAGGAACAAGGGCCGAGCAGGCAGGATCATCCTCCGGTCTCCGCATGGCGCTGATTGCCCCGTTTTTCGATGCGGACAGGTGGATGGGCCCTCGACAATCGTGGGCCAATGGCCTATGGTCGGCAGATGGAGTTCGAATGGGACGAGGCCAAGAACAGCACCTGTTTCGAGCATCGCGGCTTCGACTTCGCCTATGCCGTCCGGGCCTTCCTCGATCCGCACCGGATCGTCGCGCAGGACCGGCGGCGGGACTATGGCGAGGACCGCTACCGCCTGCTCGGCTGAATCGACGGGCGGGCTTATATCGTGGTCTACACGCTGCGGGGTCCGGCTGTTCGCATCATTTCGGCCCGCAAGGCCAACGCCAAGGAGGTCGCGGACTATGAGCACAACGCGCGTCAGGATTGATCCCGATGATCCGTCCACCCTGCCCGAGGGGCGGATCGACCCCGCCAGGGTGGACGCCACCACCGAAACGGAGATCGCGGCGCAGGAGCGGGAGGACGAGGAAGAGGCCATGCAGGACATGGCGCGGTACGCGCGCCGGGTCCGGCGGCGGCTCGGTCTCTCGCAGACCGAGCTGGCGCGGCGCATCGACGTGTCGCACGAGACCATCCGCAACTGGGAGCAGGGCAAGCGCTGCCCGACCGGCGCGGCGCGCGCCCTGCTGCGGGTGCTCGACAGGGCGCCGGAAACCGCGTTGCGCGTCCTGTGATACAGGGCCCTGTGTGGCGCGTGAACCTGGAGAACTGCCGCTGATGAGCGACGGCGGCATCAAGATGCGGATGACTCCCCCGCATCCCGCAACCTTCATCCGGATCGAGGCCTTCGAGGAACTCGGGCTGAGCATTGCGGCGGTGGCGCTCATCTTCGGCAATTTGCGTCCCCTGCCGGCGGCGCTGTCAGGCCCGCTGTTCGGCCGCCTCGATGCCGTGCCCATCCGGTTGCAGGGCGCATCGCTGCCCGTCCTAGGGGAGGTGCCGGTACAGCTCGTGCAGGCGCTTCCCTACGCGCTGACCGTGGTGTGGTTGGCGGGGTTCATTGAGCGCGGCGTGCCACCGAAGGCAATTGGCGTCCCGTACACGAGCGACGCATAACCGGGAGCCGGCATCCGGCCGAACTGCCTTCAGATATCCGCGGCACGCCGACGGTCAGTTCTCCCGGCGCCGACCGTCGCGCGCAGATGCCCAACTTGGAGAACTCGGCGGGTTGCGGCTCACCGCAGCACGAACGGATTCGGAACTTCGCTGGCCGTGCTGATCCAGACGCTCTTCGTCTGCAGGTACTCGCGAATCGCGTCCGCGCCGTTTTCCCGCCCGATGCCGCTCATCTTGTAGCCCCCGAACGGGGACATGAAGCTGACGGCGCGGTACGTGTTGACCCAGACCGTGCCG
>JAPPBK010000460.1 GCA_026705105.1 Chloroflexota bacterium
CTGCTCGTGCGTGGTCTCGTTGGCGCCGCGTCCCGAGTGGAACCAGTCACCCTCTGTCTCGCCGTCGCCGACCAGCCAGGAGCCGAACCAGGGCATCGGCTGGCCGAAGTCCGAAGTCTGCTCGTGCCAGACAATCCGCAGCGTGGGCATGGGCTACGTGTCCGTGAACTTGGGCAGGCGCTTTTCGGAGAACGCCTTCGGCCCTTCGATCGAGTCGTTCATGCCCTGCAGGTTCTGCTCGATCGCCGCGCCGAACTGCTGAGCCATCATCGGCTCCATGTAGTAGCCGCGGTAGAGCGCCTGCTTGATGTTGCGCACTTCGCGCGGCGCCAGGTAGAGCATCCGCCGCGCGTACCCAAGCGCCGTCTCCAGAAGCAGCTCCTGCGGCACGACGCGCTGGACCCAGCCAAGCTGATTGCAGCGCTCGGCGTCGTACTGGGTATCGCCCCAGAGCGCGAGTTCGAGCGCCGAGCCGAGCCCGATCTGGCGCGTCAGCGGCGTCATCCAGCCGGCGCCGCCCATGTTCCAGCGTGTCTCCGCGATGCCGACCCTGGCCTCCTCGGACATGATCCGGATGTCGCACTGCATGGCGTACATGAATCCGCCGGCCACGGCCCAACCGTTGATCGCCGCGATCGTCGGTTTCCACAGGCCAAGCGACTCGGACAACGGCACCGGATTCTTACGCCGCGAGATAATCGGCGCGTTGCCCGAGTCTCGTCCCTCACGTTCCGCCTCGCGGGTCTCGGCGGTGTTGATCAGGTCCGCCCCGGCGCAGAAGGCGCGACCCGCGCCGGTGAGTACTGCGCAGCGGGCGTTGGGATCGTCTCGGTACTCCTCGAACGCGTCGTAGAGCGCATCGCTCAAACCATCGCCAATCGAGTTCAGCCGGTGCGGTCGGTTGAGCGTGATCAGGTAGACGCCGCCGTCTTCCAGCTTGTCAACCTTGACCACCGGTCCAAAGACCTCCTGCGGGGTGGAGCGATTGTGCTTCGCCGGATCGTAGGTTTCGTACTGTTGCTCAGTCATCGTCTCTTCCCTGCACAGAGCTCGTCCGAAGCCGTCGAGGCGGATTGCTCGGTCGTTCGCACGATAATCTAACGCCCAGATCTCGGGCTCACGTTGACTCCCGGAGAGGCGTATGGCTACGGAAGAGTTGGGCAACGGACAGTCGCCGATCGACATCGTCGGATGCGTGCCGTCGGACGCGCCTTCGCCGGTCGCCGCGTATCGGACGCGGGCGTCGGGCGTGGAGCGCAATCCGCTGCCCTTGGTCACGTTCGAGCCGGGCAGCGCGGTCGGCGTGGGCGAGGATGCCTACCGACTGCTCCAGGTCCACTGGCACACGCCCGCCGAGCACACGGTTGACGGCCAGGAGTTCGCCGCCGAAGTGCACCTGGTCCACATCGGAGCAGACAACCGGCTCCTCGTCGTCGGCACGATCTACGAGTTCGGCGATGCGGACCCCGTCGTCCAGCAGATGATCGACGAAACGATTCGCGCGGAGGCTGCGGGCGACGCCCCTCAGCTGGACGCCGCAGCGTTCACTCCGCCTGCGGGCGGCTACACGCACTACGTGGGATCGCTCACCGCGCCGCCGTTCGCCGAACCCGTTCTCTGGTACCTCAGCGAACGGATCGGCGTCGTCTCCGAGGCTCAGGTCGAGCAGTTGCAAGGGCTGACCAACGGTCCAAACGCTCGGCCGCTGCAGGACCTGAACGGCCGCACGATCCTCTGCTGTCACTAGCCCTCCGTTACCATCGTCGCATCCGAGCGCTTGGTTGGGGGATCGCAATGCCGCCCTTGGTTCTCACGTCGTCCGGCAAGCTGCAGGGGGTCGAAGACGACGGCTGTGTCTTGTTTCGCGGGGTGCCGTTCGCTCAGCCTCCGATCGGCGAGCTGCGTTGGCGGCCGCCCGAGCCGGTGCAGCCCTGGGACGGCGTCCGTGACGCGACCGAGTTCTCGGCCTCGGCGATGCAGCGGCAGTTGCCCGGCGATGTTGGCGACCTGATCGGCATCCCCGCCCAGACACAGTCCGAGGACTGCCTCTATCTCAACGTCTGGACACCGGCCTGCGACGACCGCAAGCGGCCCGTGATGGTCTGGATCCACGGCGGCGGCAACACGGTCGGCTCGGGCACCCAGGCTCGGATCGACGGCCGCCGCCTGGCGATGACCGGCGACGTGGTCGTGGTCACGCTCAACTATCGACTCGGCGTGTTCGGCTGGCTGCACGCGCCAACCCTCGGGGCCTACGGCAACGAAGGCTTGCTCGACCAGACCGCAGCGCTGTTCTGGGTGCGGCGTGAGATTGAAGCGTTCGGCGGCGACCCGAACAACGTGACCGTGTTCGGTCAATCGGCCGGCGGCTTCGACATCGCCCACTTGATGGCGATGCCGGCCGCGACCGGCGCCTTCGACAAGGCGATACCCATGAGCGGATCGCTGATCGACACGATCACCAAGGTCGAGGCGCGCGCCGTGGCAGAGCGATACCTGATGCGCTTCGGCGGCTGGGACGATCCGGAGCGGATGCGTCGGGTGAGCGCGGATGACCTGCTCGACTACCAGGTGGAGCTGACCGGCGGAGGCTTCGGCGGCGCCCGGTTCGGCCCCGTGGCCGACGGCTACTCGCTCGGCCTCGACGCCGAGCGTCGCATCGGCGCGGGTATCCAGACCAGGGGCATGCCGCTGCTGATCGGTCACACCAGGGACGAGTTCAACCTGTTCACCGCCACCCGCGAGGGCGCGGAGCGGATGTCGGACAACGACCTGCTCGCCGCGGCCACCGCGCCGTTCGGTGGGATGCGCGCGGCCGAAGGCGTCGACCGCTATCAGCGCGCGCGCGAGGCTCGCGGCGAATCGACCGACAATCTCGCAGTCTGGAACGCGATCATGACCGACTCGATGTTCCGAATCCCGGCGGTCAGAACGGCGGAAGCACAGGCGCGCCACACGCCGCAGGTCTGGAGCTATCGCTTCGACTATCCCTCGCCCGCCTACGACGGCAGGTTGGGCAGCTGCCACTCGCTCGACATCCCTTTCATCTGGGGCACCTACGAGGCGGGGAACATGAAGCGCTTCTGCGGCGAAGCCTCGCCGGAGCTGGAATCGCTGTCCGAGTCGATGATGCAGACCTATCTCGCCTTCGCCAAGACGGGCAATCCGAACAACGAACGATTGCCTGAGTGGCCAACCTACGACGCGAGAGATCGAGCGGTAATGACCCTCAATCACGAGTGCAACGTCGTCAACGCCCCAGCCGACGAGGAACGAGATTTCTAGGCC
>JAPPBK010000140.1 GCA_026705105.1 Chloroflexota bacterium
GATCAGGCGGGGTTCGGATCTTCGCCCGGGCATGTCCGACGCCGATGACCCTGATATGCCGACACGCTACAAGGTCTTGTTGCACTGCCCCTTCTGCGGCAATGCCGATCTTCGAATGCGGTTTGATCAGCAGCGCTGGGCCTTGGATCACATCTGTCCCGCTGCGGACTGCCAATGGGGTGGCCGGCAGTTGCCGTTTCGTATCGTCGACGAGGAAATCTATCGCTCACTCCCAACTATCGTTCTCGGAACCCTTGACAAGGCTGCAAGTGTCTCAATGCAGGCTGCGATGCGTGGCCTCTACGGTGCACCTTCCGGCCGCTGCTCCGTCGAGCGGCACGGCTTCACTTACGCTCCACGAAGCGGCTCAGCCGGAGGATGCCTCTTTCCCGGCTGCAGAGCGGACTCAGAACCCCTAAGACAGGAAGCCAGCCTGTACGCACCAACTATCCGCATGCAGGATGAGCTCCATCTCTTGCGGGACAGCCTTGGTGCGGTGGACTCACACTACGAGGCGCTTCTCGACGCCTTGCAGGATCATCACGGATCGACACCCAAGATCATCGCGTCCTCGGCAACGCTGGCGGGCCATGAAGAGCAGGTTGCCGCGCTGTATCGCCGAGAAGGCCGCACCTTCCCTCGTCCGGGGCCGCGAGCTGGACGTTCTTTCTGGTCATGTGACACGCCGGTCCTAGCTCGTCGGTTCGCAGGGCTGGCGCCTCGTGGAGTGACGCTTGAGTACGCCACGGACCAGTTGACCGAGTCACTGCAACGTGTAACCCGACGAGCGGTCGAAGACCCGACTGCGGTTGCATTGGAGATTGGCATCGATGTCACACGCGTCCCTGATCTTGTGCTCAACTATGGAGTTGACGTTGTCTACGGCTCTAACCTCAAGGATGTCGAGGCCGTGGCACGGTCGTTTGATTCGCAAATCCAGCTAGATCGACCTGTGAATGCCGCTACGCTTACAGGGCGCACCCCACTTGATGAAGTGCGCACAACGCTCGCTCGCTTGGTCGACCCCGAGCAGGACTTCTACGAACGGATCCATCTCGTCGCAGCGTCGTCGATGCTATCGCATGGGGTCGATGTCGACCGTCTCAATGTCCTCGTGATGCTCGGTTTACCACTGGCAACCGCTGAGTTCATTCAGACCACATCGCGTGTAGGGCGGACCCATCCTGGACTAGTCATCGTGTTGCACAAGATCGGCCGCGAACGCGATGCGGCTGTGTATCGAACCTTCCCGTCATTTGTTGCCCATGCCGATCGACTCATTGACCCCGTACCAATCACCGCAAGAAGCCGCCGGGTGCTGGAGCTGACCTTTGCCGGTCTGGTTCAAGCACGCATCTACGGCATCCACGAGCCAGCAGCCCTCGCAGCGGGGCTACGCCAACTGACTAAACCAGCGCCGGTTAGGCGCGCCTTCACGCAGCTACCGGTTCGGGAACCAGACGAGCTCAGCGCCCTCATTGAGATGCTTGGATTCGATGGGCCGCTCGACGAGAACTTGCGAGGAGACATTCGCCTTTATCTGCGCGAGTTCTATCGGGCACTCCACGATCCAGCGAGTGATGCAGACTGGGTAAGTGAGCTCTTTCCGACAGGGGAGCCGATGCGCTCACTGCGGGATGTCGAGGAACAGGCGCCAGTATTCTCCAGAGGAGGCAGGCCGTGAGGGTCGAACGCGGCGCCTCCCAGGTGCTCTTTGGGCTGCTGCCCGGTCAAACTGCCGACTTGGAAGGGCGCATCTGGCGAGTCGTTCGCTGGCGTGACCCCGTGCCAATTCGGCTCGACCCAAGTGCGGTGCGTGCCGCTCTTCTAGGGGCCATCGCGCCGTGGATAGCCACAGGTATGGACGATGGCCTTGGACGCGAGTTGCACGCCCGTACGTCGGTGGACGTCGCCGGTCTCAATTTGGACCGAGGGGTGCTCGTCGAGGCATTTCCGGAGCAGTGGCGCTGTAAGCGGTGCGGAGCCATCGCGTCCAGGCGAGACGAACGGTGCTCCTGTGGGAGCGACGACCGCGCCCAGATGCACTTTGTTACGTATCACAACTGCGGCGCATCAGGAGCTCCGCGGCTCCCGCGTTGCAACACTCACCAAGCTGTTGCCGTTCAGCTGCCCGGAACTGCGACAGCAAGGGAACTGCGATTCTTCTGCCCACAGTGCCGCACCCCTCTGACACCCGGGGGGTTCCCCTTCCAACCGTGCTCCTGTGGTGATGGCGGAATGCTCGTCACAGTGCATAGGGCGGCAGTCGTGTTTTCGCCGCGATTCGCTGTGCTCGTCAATCCACCCGATCCCACCGACGCCGCCCTGCTGCGAGCTGCCGGGGGAGGAGCGAGGGCTTTGGAGTGGGTCCTAGATGGAATGATCACAGACGATCCCACTTCTGGGCGGCAGACCCTCGCTGGCCTTGTGGAGACGTTTCGACAGGCAGGTCTTTCTGAAGAGTCGGCCCGCAAGTACGCTCAAGACGCGGTTGACACGGGTGAGGTCGAGGTCGGCAATCGTGGTGAGGACTTAGCGCTCCCTGAGTTGGTTCGTGGCCACGCACAAGAGGAAGCCTTAAGTTTGGCATCAGCGGTTCGTGGTGGCCGAACGCTGGTCAGCGACATGGCACAAGGCACGACTCCGCCGCTTCGAACCCTGTATGAGGGTGCGTACCACGAAGCCATTCACGAGTCATGCCTTGAGAGCGTGGACTTGCTCGCCAACTTCCCAGTTGCGACGCTGGCGTTCGCCTATACGCGCGGCGATCTCGCGCCCGGAGTGGCACGGCTTGTCCCTTTCCGCGAACGCGGCCAGATCCGAGCCTACGGGTCACTCACGCGTACGGAGGCGCTGCTATTTCGGCTTGACCCTCTGGCCGTATACCATCACCTCGTTCAAGCGGGGCACGGTCTTCCAGACGCAAGTGATCGCCGAGCTGCACGACTTGCGTTGTTGCAAGGAATTGAAGTCCCCCACCCCACACAGGAGCAATTCCAACCGCTGGGGGGCGATGTGCTGCAGCTCGTTCACTCGTACGCCCACCGCACCATCCGCCGCTTGGCCGCATTCGCCGGAATCGAGCGCGATGGACTCGCCGAGTACCTGCTGCCGCACCACCTCGCCTTTGTCGTGTACGCCGCATCACGAGGAGACTTCGTCCTAGGAGGCCTTCAAGCAGTCTTCGAGACGAGTCTGCATAGGTTCCTTCAAGATCTCGCCGAAGGTGAGTCTCGATGTGCGCTCGATCCAGGAAGTCGCAGCGGAGGAGGCG
>JAPPBK010000153.1 GCA_026705105.1 Chloroflexota bacterium
CCTGGCGCTCGCCCTGGATCTGGTTGACTTCCTTGAGCAGGTTGTCGAGGAACATCCCCGAGGACTCGGCCAGGTCCATGTCCATCAGCTCGTTGATCGAGATCTCGACGGACTTTTCCAACAGTTCCTGGAGCTGCTCCTTGGTCAGCGGGATCGGCGGCGCGTCGCCGGAGCCGGTCTCGCCCTTGAGCTTCATCAGCAGCTGGACCAGCTCGGGCTTGAAGTCGCCGCGGAAGTCGACCGGGTCTGGGCTGTCGTAGGGGCGCTCCTCGGAGCCCGGCATGAAGGGCATGAACGACTCTTCGAGTCCGGACGAGCCGGAGCCGGGCATCATGTCGGAGTCTTCACCGGAGTCGGGGTCGCCCGACATTTCCTGCTCAAAGTCGGACCAGTCTTCCGTGTCGAGCTCGACGTTGGGAATCTGCGAGAGCCACTCGTAGAGCAGAGCGGTGGCGGCGGCGCTGTCCTGCACGGTCGCGCCGTCGTGGCGGATGCGGTTGAGGATGCGCAACGGGGTGCGCATCTCCTCGGCCAGCTCGTTGGGCCAGCGGATGCGTCCGATCTCGTCCAGCGAGGCGCGCAACAGGTTCTCGACCATCGCCTGGCGGGCCGGCATGTCTTCGACCGGGCGGCGGCGGTCGATGGCCGCCTGCTGCAGCCGCGAGAAGGCGCGGCGCACGCCGGCGTACTCGCGCTTGACGATGGTGTCGATGCGCGTGTCCTCGACGATCGTGAACAGGTCGTGGGCCAGGCGGCGATCTTCGAACTGGTCGAAGAAGCGCTCCATGTCGGTGTGGATTTCCGTCTCTTCGCCCTCGACGGCGGCGGAGGTTGGGGCGACGCCGTTGCCGTGGCCATTCTGGCCAATCAGCTGGGAGCCGTTCTGCGCGGCGGGGAAGTGGACCGGTTCGAGGTCGGACTGGTACTCGAAGGAGCCGAACTCCAGCCGACCGGCCTGGTGTGTGGCGAAGACCTTGTAGACGGCGAAGTTCTCGTCCTTGGTCGGATAGCGCTCGACGTTCTCGGGCAGGTAGATGGTGGTGCCCTCGGTCGTGGGGCTGCTCTCGTCGACCCAGCCGACGCCCTTGGCGGTCAGCTCCTCGGAGGCCTTGACGCCGACATCGACGCCGGTCAGCGCCTTGCAGTACATGCGGATCAGTTCGGAGACGCGGTCGAGGTCGACGCGGCTGCTGAGCGCCTCCATGACTTCTTCGCCTCGAGCGGACTCGAGCCGGAAGAAGGCCTCGCCGCCGTCGCGCGACTGCTGCAGGATCTGCAGGCCGAACTCCTGCCAGCGGGCGATGTCGTCGATGCCAAGTCGGTTGGCGACGCGGGGCGACGACTTGAGGAACTCCATGGCGGCGTCGCCGGAGAGTCCGGCGAGCTGCTCGGAGAGTTCGAGCAGGCCCTGGTGGATGTCCTTGTCGACCTCGGAAAGGGCTTGAGCCGACTCAATGAAGTAAGGGTGTCCGAGTCGGCCGACCTGCATGGCGACCTGTCCGGCGAGCGAGAGGTAGCGCGGACGCTGGTCCTCGGAGACCTGGCGCAGGGCGCTGGGTCCGCGCTCAAAGTAGACGCGGGCGTCGACCCAGGCGGTGTGCGCGACGATGCCGCCGAACTCGAGGAAGGGGGCGCGGTCGGCGCGGTCGAGCTGTGAGAGTACGCCGGGCGCCATGCCGAGGCAGGCCGAAGCGAGTTCGTAGGAATGCGAAGCGAGCGAGTCGATCAGGTCGACCAAGAGGCGCATCTGGGAGAGCGGGAGGTGGGGAAGAATCTGGGGCGAGACGTCGAAGTACTGAGCCGAGAGCGAGCCGGACTTCCAGGTGCCCTTGTAGAGCGACTTGCCTTGCGCGGCCCAGTCGTTGGCCTGGGGCACGGAGAGATGCGGCAGCACGGCGGGCGAGGCGCGGAACAGCGCGCCGCTGAGCGCCGGCGAGGTCTCCATCAAGTCGATGCCGACCGAGCACCACTCTCGCATGCGGTCGTAGGTGATCTGCTCGAGCACGGGCCCGGAGGCGCGGAAGTACTCCGAGGCGGCTTCCCAGCTGCGCAGCGAGTGGCGGGCGATATCGAGTCCGTCGCCGAGCCAGTGGCCGAGTTCGTCCGGCTCGAGGATTGGCTGCACCGCCTCGACAGCGGCCTCGAACTCCTGGGCCAGTGCGGGTGGGAACTGGCGCAGTCCTTCGCGGGCTTCTTCGATCAGTTGCGCGGTCATGGGCGTCTCGTTTCGCGGGGGCTATCGGGCTGGGGAGCGTCCCCCTCTGCCTTCGGCATCTCCCCCCGCTGCGCGGGGGGAGAGGAGTTGTCATCAATCGTTGAAGCGGATCTCGTGTATCTCGGCTTGATCATCTGAGGTATCGAGCACAGCATAGGTCAGCACCTGCTCGGCCCCGCGCATTTCGCCGGCCGAACCGGGATTGACGATCAGCGCGCGGCCGATCCGCGTGACCAGGGGCGCGTGGGTGTGGCCATAGATGACGAAATCGGCTTCTTCATCGGCCAGGCGCTGGAGCTGCGGATCGTGCGGGAACAGGTAGTCGCGGTACGGAGCCCAGGGTGTCGCGTGGAACATCAGCAGCTTCTTTGAGCCGATCTCGGCGCGGATCAGATATGGCTGTTCTCGCGTCCATTCCAACAAGGACTTGTCGACGCTGGGCGAGGCCTGCGCGCGGGCGCCCGCCTCGGAGAGCAGGATCTCTTCGTGGTTGCCGATCACGTAGCGGCCACCGAGCTGCTTGAGCCGCTGGGCGACGTCGTTGGAGAAGCGGTATTGGTAACAGGCATCGCCGGCGCAGAGCAACTCGTCGATCTCGCCCATCTGCTCGACGGCGCGATCAAGCGCGGCCGCGTTGCAGTGGATGTCCGAGACGATGCCGATCCGCACTGGCAGTTGGGTCCGGTTCTAGTCCTCGAAGATCGAGGAAACAACTTCCTCGATCGAGCGTTGGACCTCGCCGTCGTCGGTCAGCGGCCAGACGATAGACACCTGGCAGGCGCGTCGCGGGGAGACGCCTTCGGCAATCATCCGGCCCGCGTAGATCAGCAGTCGGGTCGATGCGCCTTCGGCCAGGCCGTGTTCGCGAAGGTTGCGAATCTTCTCGGCCATCTTGGCCAGGTTGAGCGCGACATCGGGGTCGCAGCCGGACTCGTGCTGGACAATCTCAGCCTCGGTTTCGCGAGGCGGGTAGTCGAACTCAACGGCGATGAAGCGCTGGCGGGTCGACTGCTTGAGGTCCTTGAGCGCCGACTGGTAGC
>JAPPBK010000065.1 GCA_026705105.1 Chloroflexota bacterium
GGCTACGACCACATCTGGATCACCGAGCACCACTTCATCGACGACGGTTACACGCCCTCGGTCCTGCCCATCGCCGCCGCCATCGCCCGCCTGACTAGGCGAGTTCGGATCGGCACGTGGGTGCTGCTGCTGCCGCTGCACAACGCGATCCGCGTCGCCGAGGACGCGGCCACGGTTGACATCCTCTCCAACGGCCGGCTCGACCTCGGCGTCGGACTCGGCTACAAGGTCGAGGAGTTCGACGGCTTCGGCGTCAATCGACGTCATCGCGCCGGAATCATGGACGAGTCGCTGAAGATCATCACGCGCACGCTGGCCGGCGAGTCGGTCACGCTCGACGGACGGCACTACCAGGTCAAGGACGTCAGGGTCACGCCGCCGCCGATCCAGCAGCCCTTCCCGCTCTGGGTCGGCGCCCGCTCCGAAGCCGCCGCGCGGCGAGCTGCACGATTCCGCGCCAACCTGATGATTGTCGCCGACCGTCCGGTCTACGACGCCTGGGTCGGCGCGTTGCGCGAACAGGGCGACGACCCGTCCGACTACGAGGTGCTGCTCTCGGCCGGCGGCTACGTGTCGGACGACCCGGAGGCGCTCTGGGAAGAACTCAAGCCGCACCAGCGCTACCTCCGCGACACCTACGGCCAGTGGTACAACGACGCCTCCGACCTGGGCGAGCAAGACCCCTTGGGCCAGTTCCTTCACGCTACCGACGAGGACCTGCGCGCCCGCTTCGTCGCCGGCACGCCCGACGAGGTCGCCTCCGCGATCGAGCGCACGCTCGACTGGATCCCCGCCGACCACGTGATCACCTCGCCGGTGCCGCCGGGCGCCTCACGCGACCTCGCCCGCCGCAGCATCGAGCTCTTCGCGCGAGAGGTGATGCCCCGCTTTCGGTAGACTGACTCCAGTAATCCAGAGCGAAGGATGGGGAGGTCGAGATGAAGGTCAAGATCGACACGAGCCTCTGCGAGGGCCACGCCAAGTGCATGGAGGCCACCGAAGTCGTCTTCGAAGTCCGCGACGACGACCTCTCCCACGTCCTCGTCGACACCGTCCCCGCCGAGGAAGAAGCCAATGTCATGCGCGCCGTGAGGACGTGTCCAAGAGCCGCAATCTTGGTGGAGGAGTAGCTACGGCCTGGCAAGGAGTGCGGTCTCTTGACCCAGTAGCTTGGAACACGGACCACGTTCATCGGGCCGCACAAGCCTCAGATTTGCCGCCATTAGCCGAGGGAAGCAATTCGCTCTGGTGTGAGTGGCAGCCCTACCGCAAATGCGAATGACTGCGGTTCCCACCAAGCGAACACAGTCTGCGCATACTCTTCCTCTTCAACCGACTCGCAGATCCAACACCACAGACTGGAGCCTCCCTCGCCCTGGATCAGCGCGAAGATTGTGAACGCTCGCCAAATCCCATCTGGACTAGCAGACTTAGCTTCAATGTCCCACTCGATGAACGCACGGCCTCTAACAAGTCTGGGTACTGCTCGGCCAGATCGTCCATGAGATACGAGTTCGATCGGCACACCATGCCTCAAGCCCGCTCGGAGTAGCGAACGAGTGAACTTGAGATGGATATTGATGCGCCTCGGCCACGCAATCCGTTCGTCTTCCGGGTCGGATCGTAGTCGGGTCGCAAGCCACACAATGTCGGGTCGCAGGAACAGATCTTGGATGGCTGCTTCTAGCTCAGACTCAGTTGCCACAGACACTTCCTCCTCGCGATAGCCTGGCCTGGCTGAGGCTTCAACGCAAGTAAGGAGTGACTGTGCCCGCCGAACGACGACCTTGGACGCGCCGAGAGCTGCTAGTCGCGCTCGGCCTGTACCTTCGGGTGCCGTTCGGTCAGATTAGTCAGCGCAATCCTGAGATCATTCGTCATGCCGCATTGCTAAACCGATCGCCAGCAGCCCTTTCGATGAAGATGGGCAACCTGGCTAGCCTCGACGACTCACTAGAGCGTTCCGGGCTACGCAACGCATCGCAATCTGACCGCGAGGTCTGGGCCGAGTTGCAGGCAGATTGGTCAAGAACCGCCGAGGCAATCGCGGAAGCAAACGAAGCGGTAGGCGCTGTGCTCCAGTCCGACGACGAGAGCCAACCCATTGGTAACGGACAAGATGTACTCGTCGAGACCAAGGTCCGGCGCGGGCAAGCCCTGTTCCGCGCTACTGTGCTGAGTGCCTATCAGAACCGCTGTTGCATCACCGGCCTCGCCGATCCGCGACTCTTGAACGCGTCACACATTGTTCCTTGGCGCGATGATCCTTCCAATCGCCTGAATCCCCGAAACGGGTTGTGTCTGTCGGCCTTGCACGATCGGGCCTTTGACCGAGGGCTGATCACATTGGACGTCGACTACCGGCTGCTGCTGTCACCGCAGCTCAAGGAGCGGAACGACGACTTCGTCAGCATCTCTTTCATCCGATACGAGGGGAACCAGATCGCGCTACCCGACAAGCTTGCGCCTGATCACGGCTTTCTCACTCTGCATAGGGAGACAATCTTCGTCGGGTAGCGCCCAGATGAGGCGTGCCGAGCACAGAGCGATGAGGCGGTAGGCGTAGTGTCGGCAGTCGTGACGACGCGGCGTTCCCGGGCACGACGTAGAGTAGTCCGTCAGGCGTCGCGCGCACTGATACTCTGACCACAGGTGGAGGTGATGCATGGCGGCTATGAATCCGATTCTTCGGCTGCGACGGGCGTTCCGCTCGATGGGTGCTGAGCCAGAGCAAGCGGACGAGGTAGCGGACGCGATTGACGATCACGCCTATGGGCGACGTGAATCCGACATGCGATACGCACAG
The DNA here is from genome assembly GCA_026705105.1 of Chloroflexota bacterium. Classification (GTDB taxonomy): domain Bacteria; phylum Chloroflexota; class Dehalococcoidia; order Bin125; family Bin125; genus Bin125. The sequence continues at coordinate 2,807 of JAPPBK010000065.1, forward strand.
TTGATGGCCGAGTATCGCCGCGACATGGAGCGCCTGCGGAACGAGTTTCTGTTGGGGGTTTTGATCATCGTGGGCATCGCTGTAGCGATTCTCGCACTGGTCAACTGACGCCGACGGGTGTACCAGACTGTCAAACTCTGGATTGCTGGGACCAGAGTCAACGGAACTGCTCCGCCTGCTCTGAACCAAAGATGGCTGTTACGACGCTGGACGCCAATGCCCTCCGAGACCTACTGTGCTCCCGTCTCTGCGAAGACGTGGGTGCGGTCGTGCGCTCGGATGGCGAACTAATGATGCGCACGCACTTCAGATTCCCCGACGGCGACAGCTACCCCGTCGCCTACCGTACCGTCACCACCACCTTGACCGGAACACCCTCAGTGACACGGACTCGACCCCTTCCCCCAGATCACCTCGGGCTTCTCCGGCGCCGACTACGAGGTGCG
>JAPPBK010000013.1 GCA_026705105.1 Chloroflexota bacterium
CTCGATAGCTGGTCAGCGCCGCGAGACTGAACGTGCCTCCGACGACCGTAGGGTCCTTCGCGAGCTTGGTCTTTAAGCTCGGGGGAATGTATCCCAGCTTCTTCCTCGACTCCGATAGCGACTGCCACAAGCTCAGGTAGTGGAGCCTCCTGAAGTCGTCATCCTTGTAGTCGTCCCAATAGAGGGCATTGACCAGGAGTTCAATGTGCTCTGACGTCAGGTCGGCTTCCATGCGAGAGACGGCCGCTCGGAGGTGCACGGCGGTCTCGCGGAAGGCATCTGCATCAAGGTGGCGAGCGACACCCAATCTGGCGGACGCGGTGCCTGCCGACATCGGACATACGTACCGGCCGTCGTCGGTGACCAGGCAGCTTTGATCGATAGGCTTGCGAATCTCGTCGACGGTGTCCTGGGATGCGCGCGTCGCGGCGAGAATCATGTTGACCGTCTGTTCTTCGCGTGGAATGTCCGGCCAGGGACCGTCGCTGGCTTCAAACGCGACGATGAACCTCTCCTCGGCGCGTCCTCCGGTGAGAACTGGCAGGGGCTGGCCATCTTCCTGCTGGCCGATCTCGTCGAGCCAGATGCACCCTCGGTCAAGCACCATTGGGGGAAAGCTGTGCGATTCCTCGACGACGATGTATGGGTTGCCGCTTTCTCCTTGGGAGTTCCTTTTCTTGATTAGCTCGGCCACTTCATGGCGGAGAGGTGGACTCAAGCCATGGTGCGCGCGGTCGGACTGCTCGAAGTGCGCGCGGAGGTCGCAGACCAGACTGGCATGCACGGAATTCGACCGGTAGATGGTGTAGTGAGGGACCGGTTCGGTGGGGCGGGCACGCGGGAAGTCGAAGATCCGTGTGCGGCAGTGCCGATCGACCGTGCAAGTGATCTTTTCGCCGTTCGCGAGTTTGGCGGCACCGAGAAGCATCAAGTCAGCCATCGCCAACGTGCCGTCGGGCTTCGCGGGAGGAGTGGAAAGGCTTCTGAGGCGATCTATGACGGGCCGTTTGATGGACATTGGTGTCTTCTGCTGGCTGTTGTGCTATGCGGCAACGGCGAGAGCAAATGGGGGTTGAGTGGCGGAATGGCAATCTTTCTTCGGGTCAGCGAATTCGAACCTCCCAGCGCATGTCTCACCTCTGGGGGACTCCCCCAGGAGAGAACCTGCTCAAGCTTTGGCTCCTAGAGCGAGGATTGAATCAAGGCCCAGAGCCAGTTGCCAATCACCACTGCGACAACAGATAAGGCAGTGGCGAAGAGACCCTTGCCAACCCATATCGTTCGATTTCTCAAGCTGGCCGAATCGATACAGGCGAAACCCCTGTTCGACAGTTCAAGGCCCCAGTCTTCGTCGAGCAAATAGCCCTTCTCGATGAGATACCGTACCTCCTGTTCCGTCTTACGCCCACGGCTGATGTCGTCGGCCAACCCCCCAACAGTCAGGCCGGGTTCCGCGTAAGCACGCTCCAGGATTCTCAGCTTAAGGTTGTTCATTCTCGCCAATATCGCGCAAACGACCCCATAGTTTCGTGGTGTTGGCAGCGCCCCTTCAAGAACCTCGAGCAAAGGACGACACGTTCTCGCATTACATATGTTAGCGCTGACTGGCCTGGTTCGGGCGGCCGTAGCTGGATCTGCTGAACCTAGATGCGACACGGCGCGCGATCATCCGGGTGCGCGGCGAATCCATGGGGCCGACGCTGCCCGACGATTGCTCGACCTTGTTCGACCGGGACCGGCGGGAGGGCCGGGTCTACGTCGTGCGAACGGACGGCGGATTGATCGTGAAGCGAGCGGCGAAGCACGGACGGATGTGAGATTTGGCGAGCGACAACCCGGCGGTCGAGGCGGAGCCGTGGCCGGCAGACGCGGAAACGCTCGGGGGAGTGGTGTGGGTCCCGCAGACGTTGATCTAGGCGCGGCGGGGAGCGCGGGTGCACCGCGCCGACGACCAAGACGACGGATTGCCACGCACCCCGATCAACAGCACGAACAGCGCCGGACGCGATGGCGAACATGACAGTGATTTCCGGACGGGTTTGGCTTGGAAGTTCGGGTCGGCTTCGAAAACAGAATTCGGTTGCCCCGCAGCTCTTGCGAGCGGCGGCTCCTCAAACAATGTGGCCGTTCCATACCACCGGCTTGCTCGTCTCGGGGTCTATCACTCCGTCCAAGATCGGCGGAGACGCCGGGTCAGCCTTCGCCTGATCGAGTTGACGTTGTGTCAAGCCGCGAGCAGGAGATGCGGAACCACTCATCCAATCGTGCGAGAAGTCGGCGCTGCTCAAGATGGCATCGGTAAGGTTCGCGTCGGTCAGATCTGCGCTTCCGAGGTTTGCACCTGCCAAATTCGCATTAGTCAGCTCGGCCCCATGTAGGTCCGCACCTGCACCTCCGAGGTTAGCGTTACTCAGATCGGCTCCGCCTAGCTGTGCCTCTCTCAAACTTGCCGCCCTGAGATCCGCCCCACTTAAATTCGCGCCGCCGAGTTGTGCAGTGTCGAACTTCGCGCCGCCCAATGAAGCCCCCCGCATATCCGCGCGGCCCAACTCCGCCCCTCTCAGATCTGCTCCTTCCAGTTGAACACCCACCAATCTCGACGGGAACAGGCTTCCCTTCCAAAGATTCTGTCCCACCCGGTCAACAAGGCCCAGATTGGCATCTCGCAGATCAGCGCCAATCAATCTGGCGGCAGACAGGTTCACCCGCCTCATGTCGGCACCACGGAAATCGGCGCCATGCATGTTGGCGGCCGACAAGTCCGCGCCCGGGAGGACCGCCTTGGCCAAACAGGCTTGCCAGCCCCGTACGCGGCGCAGATCCGCCATTGTTAAGTCGAAGTTCGAGAAGTTCGCGCCGTGGAAGATAAGACCGGGCAGGCAGGCGTCGGCGAGATTCATCCTGAACGCCTCCTCGCTCTCCAAAGCGATCTGCGCGTCGCCCCGCCGAGCAATCTGACTCATGACCGCCTCGATGTCTTTTGCCAGTTCGGGAACCGGTCCGACTTTCCGATCAGCGACGAAGAACGGACCTAAATGCTCTGCCGGCGCTGAATCGAACCACCGCGCCTCGTCTTGGTCCGTTGCCTCTTCATCCTCTTCGGTATAGCCCGCATCCGGTTCGTGCTGTTCTTCTTTATGTGCAGGCGTTTCCGAATCTGCGGGTGGCCTAACGTGTTTCTTCGCTACTCCTCTTGTCCGGTCGACGACGAACGCCGAAAAGAGCTGCATGACCGGAACATGG
>JAPPBK010000430.1 GCA_026705105.1 Chloroflexota bacterium
CTGGCAATGAACCGGGGAGTCATTCCCAGACACCTCCATTTCAGCACTCCGAACCCGGTAATGGACTGGGATCAGCTGCCACTGGAGGTCACCGCGACGCCGACAGACTGGCCGTTGGTTCCTGGGCGGCCTCCGCGGGCAGGTGTCAGCGGCTTCGGCTGGTCCGGCACGAACGCCCACGTCATCCTGGAAGGTTACGGGAGGCCCGATGGTGCGGCCGCCGCGGGGCCTGAACACTGGGCAGCCGGCCCAGCAAAGCCGGTGTCCGCCACGGTCGCGACGGAGGGAGCGCAGGCGATCTCGGCGGAGGCGTCGCTGGCGGAACGCGCTGTCCGATTGCTGCCGCTTTCCGGCAAGACTGACGCGGCGCTCGATGCGGCGATCGAACGGCATCTCGCGTGGCTTGACCAGCGGGCAGATGCGCTCGCAGCGGGTGGCCAAGGCGCGGATGTGCTGGCCGACATGGCCTGGACTGCCAGCATCGGGCGCAGCCATTTCAGCCGCCGTGCGGGCGTGGTGTTCCGTGACGCCGAATCGTTGCGTGAGGCTTTGCTGGAGCTCTCCGATGCGGGCGAAGGCGGTGTTTCCCCGCCGGCGGGCAAGGTGGCGTTCGCCTTCACCGGCCAGGCCAGTCAGTGGGTCGGCATGGGGGCTGCGCTCTACGAGAGCGAGCCGGTGATGCGTGCGGTTCTGGATCGCTGCGACGCCCTGCTCCGAGACGAGCGAAACGGCGGGTCGCTACTGGACGTGATGTTCGGCCGCCCAGCGAGCACAGGCGATCTCGACGATCCGCAGTGGAAACAGCCGGCGATCTACGCGCTGGAGTGCGCGCTGACCGAGCTGTGGTCGAGCGTTGGGATTCGGCCCGACATCGTATTCGGGCACAGCCTCGGGGAGATTGCGGCGGCGCAGTGTGCGGGCGTGTTCAGTCTGGAAGATGGGCTGCGCTTTGCGGCCGCGCGGGGTGCCCTCATCGGGGCGCTGCCAGGCGAGGGCGCGATGGCGGCCATCTTCGCTCCTCCCTCGCGCGTCGCAGCGGCGCTGGACGAACACAATGCCGGCTCGGCCGGGATCGGCCTTTGCATCGCTGCTGACAACGGCGCACATCAGGTCGTTAGCGGTCCCCGGGACGAAATCGGGGAGCTCCTCGAGCGACTGGAGGCGCAGGACGTCCGGGTTGCGCGGTTGAGGAAGAGTCCCGCCTATCACAGCGCCATGGTGGAGCCGGCACTGGACGGTTTGGCAACGGTGCTCTCCGACATCACTTTCTCGCCACCGTCGCTGACATTCGTCAGCAACCTGACGGGCGAGGTGGTTGGAGCGGCCGACGCACTCGATGCCGATTACTGGCTGCGCCAAGCCCGCAGCCCCGTGGCCTTTCGCGGCTGCGTTGAGGCCTTGGCTGCCGTCGGCGTCGATGCGGTCGTGGAGATCGGCCCACACGCCGTGCTCGGTCCCATGACGACCCTCGCCTGGCCGGAGTCATCTGGAAACGCCACACCAACCGTGCTGGCGAGCCTCAGGCGGCCGCCGAAGGGCGAGGCGCCGCCCGCGCCGGGTTCCGGCGGCGGATTCGTGGAGGCCGTTGCCGAAGGCTACGCCGCAGGTTTGCCGATCGATTTCACGGGGCTCTTCGCGGGCGAGGCGCGCCGCCGGATCTCCTTGCCCGGCTATCCGTTCCAGCGAGAACGTCACTGGGTCGAGACGTCGAAGCGGCGTCGGCACGGTTCAGGGCATCCCCTGCTTGGTGAGCGCCACGATTCTGCCAGCGGCGAGACCGTGTTTGATACTGAGGTCCTGCCCTCGGACCCGGCATGGTTGAACGACCATCAGGTGTTCGGCCACTTGGTGGTTCCGGGCGCATTGTACGGGGCCATGGCGGCGTCTGCGTCCCTTTTGGAGGGAGGCGAGTCAGCCGTCGTGGAGGACTTCCAGATCCAGACGGCGCTGGTCTTTCGGAGCGACGGCGCCGACGAGGCCTCCGACCATCCGGGCCGACGGCTTCAAGTCCTGCTCGGTGACTCCGAAGACGACGCGTCGCGAAGGGTTCGGCTGCTGAGCCGGGCCGACGGGGAGGAGGTCTGGACGCTGCACGCGGAAGGGCGAATCGCGACATCCCGCGCCGCTCCGCCGGACACGGTCCCACCGCTCGATCTCGACCGCATGAAGGCAGGCCTCTCCCCTGTGGAACTGCCGGCCTACTACCGCGCCAAGGTGGCCGTCGGCATCGACCTTGGTCCATCGTTCCGCACCCTGGAGGCATTGTGGTCGGGACCCGGCGAGGCGCTGGGGGAGATCACTCTCCCAGCCGGTCTCGAGGACAGCCGGTTCGAGGTGCACCCGCTCGTGCTCGACGGCTGTTTCCAGGTCATGGGGGCGGCCCGCGAATGGGACGGAGACGAAGGCGGCATCACGTACCTTCCCTTCGCGTGGGAGCGGCTGTGCCTGCCGGACCGGCTACCCGACCAGCTGATATGCCACGTGCAAATGCGGGCAGGCCCCGCCGAAGGAACGGCGGGATCGGAAGACGCGGAACTGCGGGAAGTCCAGGCTGCGGATCTGCGACTCTACGACCGCAGCGGTCATCCGGTCGGTCAATTGTCCGGCTTTACCGTGAAGCGGGCTACCCGGGCGGCACTGCTTTCAGCGATCGAAGGAATCGACGACCTCCTGTATCAGGTGGTCTGGCGTGACTGCGCTCTGCCGCCCGGCATGCCGCCTGCAGATTTTCTCACTCTACCCTCGACGGTTGCAGGCGAAACCGATCTGTTCACCGAGTACCTCGGGAACGAAGGTGTCGGCGCCGAAGATCGGGCCAATTTGCTGGCCGATCTTGAGCAATTGGCCCATGTTTACGCCGTCGCGACCCTCGACGGGCTGGGATGGGAACGCACCGCAGGGGCGGAGGTCGATTCCACGGCATTGCGGAAGCACCTCGGGGTGGGCTCAGAACACGAGCGGCTGTTCCGACGGCTGCTGGAGATGCTGACGCGTGGCGGGATCCTTGAGGAGGCCGGCGACGGCTTTCGCGTTGCGATCGCGTCCGGAGAACCGCTCCCGGCAGGACTGGCGGACGATCCCGACACCATTGCGGCCCGTATGGCAGAGAAGTATGCGCACGGTTCGAACGAGATCGGGCTGTTTCGTCGCAGCGCCGCCGCCTTGCCCGAAGTGCTCAGGGGGAATGCGGACCCGCTGACACTCCTGTTCAGCAGTGGCGAG
>JAPPBK010000067.1 GCA_026705105.1 Chloroflexota bacterium
GTGGAGCACGGACACGGAGAAGAAGAGAAGCGCGAAGACGGTCATGGACACGACGCTAAACACGATGACCACGACGAGCACGGACACGCCGACGAGGAAGAGCACGGCACGCACTCCGAACACGAAGCCAAACACGATGACGGCGAGGATGGGGATGGCACGCACTGCGGACACGACGCTGAACATGATGACCACGACGAGCACGGACACGCCGGCGAGGAAGAGCACGGCACGCACTCCGGACACGAAGCCAAACACGATGACCACGACGAGCACGGACACGCCGGCGAGGAGGGGGATACGCACTCCGAGTTCCATGCACGCTATCGCTGCGAGTGCAATGGATCAGCCATCGAGACGATCGGGGTTCGTCTCTTCGAGTACTGGCCGCGCATCGAGGCGATCCGTGTGCAGGCACTGACGCCGGACGGCCAGTTCGGTGGCGTTGCCAAGGCAGATGACCCGGTGATCAGGTTGAGATAGATGCGCGAGCCGACGCCCGACGTGAACGAAGAGCTCATCGAAATCGAAAACCTGCGCTTCGGTTGGCCCGGCGCTGCGCCTCTGCTCGGTTGCGACCGCTTCCTCCTGCGACGCGGCGAACACCTGTATATCCGCGGCCCCTCGGGTAGCGGCAAGTCGACGCTGCTGAACCTGTTGGCAGGAGTACTGACGCCGGATTCGGGCCGCCTGTCGCTGATGCAGCAGGATACGGGCTCGCTGGCCGCGGCCGCTCGCGACCGACTTCGCGCCGACCACATCGGGTTCATCTTTCAGCAATTCAACCTGGTCCCCTACCTCAACCTGGCCGAGAACGTCGTCCTGCCCTGCCACTTCTCCCGGCGCCGAGCCACGCGAGCGGCCGAGGCGCACGGTGGCGTGACCGCTGCCGCGCGGTTGCTGCTCCAGCGCCTGTTCGTCGAGGAGGAGCTGGACCCGACGGCACCCGTATCCAGGCTCTCCGTCGGCCAGCAGCAGCGCGTGGCCGCGGCGCGAGCCTTGGTTGGCGATCCCGAGATCGTGATTGCGGACGAACCGACCTCGGCACTCGACTTCGATGCACGAGCACGCTTCATCGAGCTGCTGTTTGAGCAGGTTCAGGCGTCGCGAGCGACGCTGGTCTTCGTCAGTCATGATCCAACCCTCGCGGCGTGCTTCGACCGTACAGTCGATATCGACGACTTCCGAGCGGAGACTCGCCCGTGAACGTGCTGCGTCTGGCCTGGAAGAGTCTGCTGAACCGGCGCGATACCGCGTCGCTGACCGTCCTGACGATCGCGGTCAGCGTGGCGCTGCTGCTTGGCGTCGAGAAGGTCCGTTCCCACGCGCGCCTGAGCTTCGCCAACACCGTGTCCGGTACCGACCTGATCGTCGGCGCGCGCAGCGGTTCGGTGCAGCTGTTGCTCTATTCGGTCTTTCGCATCGGCAACGCCACCAGCAATGTCGCCTGGTCCAGCTATACGGACATCTCGACCTGGCCAGGCGTCCGCTGGGCCATCCCGATCTCGCTCGGCGATTCGCACCGCGGTTACCGCGTCATGGGCACGTCTACCGACTACTTCGAGCACTTCCGCTACGCCGACAAGCGTCGTCTTGGCTTTTCGGAGGGTGGACCCTTCGCCGAGACGCTGGATGCCGTCCTCGGCGCAGAAGTGGCGCGCAAGCTCGGATACCGTCTCGGCGATGAACTGGTCGTTACCCACGGCATCGGGACAGAGGGCTTCGGCGATCACGACAACCACCCGTTCAAGGTCACCGGCATCCTGGCGCCGACGGGCACGCCCGTCGATCGCACCGTTCACGTCGGCCTCGCGGGGATCGAGGCCATGCACATGAACTGGAACCGCGTCGAGACCGATCTCCGGCGCGCTCGGGGTCAGGACCTGACCCCGAGCCAGATCACCGCCTTCCTGCTCGGCCTCGACAACCGACTCGCCGCCTTCAAGCTGCAGCGCGACATCAATCAGTATGGCGCCGAACCCTTGCTCGCCATCTTTCCGGGCGTGGCGCTGCAGGAACTCTGGGACCTGATGCGCGTTGGCGAACAGGCGCTGCGGGTCGTCTCGATCCTTGTCGCAGCCGCGGCGCTGGCGGGTCTGCTGGCGGTCTCACTGGCCGGACTCAACGAACGCCGGCGCGAAATGGCAGTGCTGCGCTCGGTCGGCGCCGGCTATCGCCACGTCATGGAGTTACTCATCATGGAGTCAGCGCTGCTGACACTGGTCGGTATCGCAATGGGAGTAGCGATGCAGAACCTGGCGCTGCGGGCCTTGCAGCCCTGGATCGTCGAGCGCTTCGGCCTGCTCCTGCCGATCGGCTTGCCCACTGCGGGCGAATGGCCGCTGCTCGGCGGTCTGATGACTGCCGGCCTGCTCGTTGGCCTGGTGCCGGCTTGGCGCTGTTACCGGAACTCGCTCGCCGACGGACTGTCGACTCGACTGTGAGCGCGAGACACTCTCAGTCGCAGATCAGGAGGACCATGCCCATGTTTCGCCAATCATTGCTCGTGTTGCTGCTCGTTACGAGCGCAGCCGCCTCGGACTCACCGCGCGAGCTCCTGTGGGACCAGCTCGTTCCCGAGGGCTGGAATCCCTACGCCTTGTTCGATGAACTCAGCGACGAGGAGTACGTCGCACTCAGCGACGAAGAGTACTTCGCGTTGCGGGAGAAGGCCCAGGAAATGCTCGACAAGGCACCGGTGGTCAAGGAGCTCGATGGCCAGACGGTCAGGATTCCGGGCTACGTATTGCCCCTGGAATACAAAGGAACACGGATCCGCGAATTCCTGTTGCTGCCCTATCTTGGTGCCTGTCTCCACACCCCACCGCCGCCGGCCAACCAGATCATCCGCGGCAGCCTCGAGCAAGCCCATGACCTGCAGGAGATGTGGCGCCCGGTCTGGATCTCTGGCCGCCTGAAGACTGGTCACGCTACCAGCAAGCTTGGTGAGGACGGTTACGACTCCATCACCAATGTGAGTTTTGGCTACTCGATGGACGTCGAGTCAATCGAGCCCTACACGCCGGCGGTAGCTCGGTGAGCGGTACCCTAGGAGCGAATCAATGGCTGAAAATCAAAACTTGAAAGAACCTATTCCAGTAACAATTATCAGCGGCTTTTTAGGTGCGGGCAAAACCTCCCTGCTCAACCACATTCTCAACGCCGACCACGGATTGCGCGTGGCCGTGTTGGTCAACGACTTTGGCGAGATC
>JAPPBK010000370.1 GCA_026705105.1 Chloroflexota bacterium
GGTCGAGGGTCTGGTGCACGTGTCGGAGCTCGCCGACCGGCGGATCACGCATCCGCGCGAGGTAGTGCTGGAGAACGACATCATCCCGGCCAAGATCGTGCGCATCGAGCGTGATCGGCACCGGTTGGGTCTGTCATTGCGTCAAGCGCGCTCGGACGCCGAGCGGGCCGGCTGGATGTTCAACAACGAAGGCGGCATCGCCCGGCTGCCCGAAGAGATCGCGGAGCGATTCGGGATCACCCAGGAACCGATGCCTGAGCAGCCGCCGATGCCGGAGCCGAGTTCGGAACCGTCCCGCGGAGGCGATGACGCGCAGCCTCAGGAAGCGCCCGAAGAACCGGTCCGCGCGGTCTCTGCGATGCAGGAAGCGCTGGAACGCGCCGGCGTCACGGAGCAGGACTTCGGCGGCGAGCGCTAAAGGTTGCCGCTCCTCTCGAAGTGCCCCCCTCTGTCCCTACGGGACATCTCCCCCCGCTCCGCGGGGGGAGAGAGATTGTCGCGCGTTGCGTGCCGTTCAATTGGCGCAGGGACTGGGGACTATGTGGGTGAGACCGACTGAAGCTCTGATAGGCTTGGACTATCCGGCGAGCGGCTGAGCGTCGGCCGCACTGCGCACTGGAGACTGCCATGGCAGACCGATTTGACAAGTTCACCGAGCGCGCTCGGCGCGTCTTGACTCTGGCTCAGGAAGAAGCCCAGCGCTTCAACCACAACTACATCGGCACCGAGCACTTGCTGCTCGGGTTGGTGCGCGAGGGCGATGGAGTCGCGGCCAAGGTGCTCTCCAATCTCGGCGTCGAGCTGACCAAAGTGCGCTCGGCGGTCGAGTTCATCATCGGTCGCGGCGACCGCGCCGTGCTGGGGGAGATCGGGCTGACGCCGCGAGCCAAAAAGGTCATCGAGTTGGCCGTCGACGAGGCTCGACGGCTGAATCATCACTACATCGGCACCGAGCACCTGCTGCTCGGCCTCGTCCGCGAGGGCGAAGGCATTGCCGCCGGCGTGCTCGAGTCGCTGGGCGTCAACCTTGAGCGCGTACGCGCCGAGACGACGCGGATTCTCTCGCAGAGCGGTCCCGCAACGGCCGGCGCCGGAGCCGGGGCAAGCAGCGGTTCGGGCTCGCGCTCGGCGACCCGGACGCCGACGATTGATCAGCTCGGCTTCGATCTCACCGCCGCTGCGCGAGCAGGCACGCTCGACCCCGTGATTGGGCGCTCGAAGGAGATCCAGCGCGTCGTGCAGATTCTCTCGCGGCGAACGAAGAACAATCCGGTGCTGATTGGCGAGCCGGGCGTGGGCAAGACGGCGGTGGTCGAGGGGCTGGCGCAGCACATCGCCTCGGGCGACGTACCCGAGACGCTGCAGGGCAAGCGTCTGCTGACCCTGGACATCGGCTCGCTGGTGGCCGGCACGAAGTACCGCGGCGAATTCGAGGAACGCCTGAAGAAAGTCGTCGAAGAGATCAAGGGCGCGGGCAACTGCGTGCTGTTCATCGACGAGTTGCACATGCTGGTCGGCGCAGGCGCGGCTGAGGGCGCGGTGGATGCGGCGAACATTCTCAAGCCCTCGCTGGCCCGCGGTGAACTGCAGACAATCGGCGCGACGACGCTCGACGACTACCGCAAGCACATCGAGCGCGACGCCGCGCTGGAGCGGCGCTTCCAGCCGATCGTGGTCGAGGAACCGTCGATCGAGGAGACGGTTGACATCCTGCGCGGGATCAAGGACCGCTACGAAGAGCATCACAAGCTCGCCATCACGGACGACGCGCTGGTCGCGGCGGCCGAAATGTCGGCGCGATACATCTCCGATCGCGCGCTGCCCGACAAGGCGATTGACCTGATCGACGAGTCGGCCTCGCGCGTGCGGATTCGCCGCTCATACACGCCGCCGTCGCTCAAGGAAGCCACAGTCGGGCTGGAGGGCATCCGCAAGGAGAAAGAACAGGCGATCAACCAGCAGCAGTACGAGTATGCGGCCGATCTGCGGGACCGCGAACTCAAGCTGACGCAGCGGATCGCCGAGCTTGAGCAAGACCTGGACCAGCAACGCGAGCGCGACTCTACCGATGTGCTCGCGGAGGACATTGCCGAGGTGGTCTCGATGTGGACCGGGATTCCCCTGGTCCAGATCGCGACCGAAGAGTCGCAACGTCTGCTGCGCATGGAAGAGGACTTGCACGAGCGGATCGTTGGTCAGGAAGAGCCCATTGTCGCGCTCGCCAAGGCCGTGCGCCGTGCGCGGGCCGGACTCAAGGACCCGCGCCGGCCGATCGGCGTCTTCATGTTCCTTGGTCCGACCGGCGTCGGCAAGACGGAGCTCGCGCGGGCGCTGGCCGACTTCATGTTCGGCTCCGACGACAACATGGTCCGGCTCGACATGTCGGAGTTCATGGAGCGTCACACGGTCGCCCGACTCGTGGGCGCGCCTCCCGGTTACGTCGGCTACGACGACGGCGGCCAGCTCACCGACACGGTGCGGCGCAAGTCGTACTGCCTGATTCTGCTCGATGAGATTGAGAAGGCGCACCCGGAAGTCTTCAACATGCTGCTGCAGGTCTTCGACGACGGTCACCTGACCGACGCCAAGGGCCGACAGGTCGACTTCCGCAACACGATCATCATCATGACCTCCAACGTCGGCTCCGACCTGATTCGGCGAGAGTCGGCGATCGGCTTCTCGACGGTCAATGACGAGGAGCAGTCGGAGAAGCAGCGCTACGAGAAGATGAAGGACAAGGTCCTCCAGGAGATGAAGCGCGTCTTCCGCCCCGAGTTCCTCAACCGCGTCGACACAACACTCGTCTTCCACCCGCTGAGCAGAGCGCACATTCGCAGCATCGTCGACATGATGCTGACCGAGGTTGATTCTCGGGTGAAGGAGAAGCAGGTCGAACTCGACGTGACCGAGGCGGCCCGCGACTGGCTGGGCGAGAAGGGATACGATCCCGTCTTTGGAGCGCGGCCGTTGCGCCGCGTAATCCAGGAACGGCTCGAAGACTCGCTCTCCGAGGCGCTGCTGCGCGGAGACTTCGAGGCCGGAGACACGATTCGTGTGGATCTGGTCAAGGAGCTAAACGAGAACGGCGTCGAGGAGGAGATGCTGCACTACGAGCGCATCGAGGGTCTCTCGAGAGCCGAAGAACTCGCCGCAGAGGTCGAAGCCGCCAAGGAAGCGTCGGAGTCCGAGGAAGAAGAGGAAGAGGGCG
>JAPPBK010000385.1 GCA_026705105.1 Chloroflexota bacterium
CAAACAGTGCCGGTCGAGAGGATGCCTTGATGCAGTTCGCCGGGATCGCAAGAACGGCGCGACGGCTGATCGCCGTTGGATTGGTGACGTTGATCGCGTTGGCGGGCTCGACGGTCATCTCCGCCCAGGATGATTCCATGTACCGCTTCTTCGGCTTCGCCGGCGACGTGACGATTGACGGTGAGCCGCTCGAGCCCGGCGCGGTGATCGTGGCCACGGTCGACGGCGTCGAAGTCGGGCGGGCAGAGGTCAATGCGGCCGGCGCGTTCGTCCTCGACGTGAACAGCGATGACTTCGACGAGGCGACTTGCAACATCGTCTTCGAAGTGAACGGTCTGCAGGGCCGGCAATCCGGCGACGACTGCTCACTGCGCCTGAGGCTGGCGCTGAGCAGCGACGATGCCGGCGAGACGGAGATGGCCGGCGAGGACGAGTTGGCGGCTGAGGACGAGGAGCTGGAGCAGGCCGGGCCGATCGTGCGGCCCGGTACGCCGCGAACCGGCAGCGGCGGACTGGCCGAGACCGAATCGGCGACATCCTGGCCGCGCACGGCGGCGATCACGGCAGTGCTGACCCTCTTCGCGGCGATCGCTGCCCTGGTCCTGAGTCGCCGCAGCGACGGCGCGCACTAACGTCCGACCCGGCGCGCAGCCAGCACGGTACTGCTACGCTGATCGGGATTGCGCGTGCAAGAAGTTGATCAGAGGAACTGACCGCCCATGCTACTGGTGAGCCGCAAAGAGCAGGAGAGTCCGGAAGCGCTGATCCGCCGTTTCAACAAGATGGTGCAGCGCGACGGTGTGCTGCAAGAGGCACGGCGCCGGCGACGGTTCATCAGCAATCGCGAGAAGCAGCGCCAGGCGGAGCGCCGAGCCGCGCGCCGGCGTCGACGAGCGATGGTCAAGGTCCGCCGGCCGCGCATAAGCCGCTAACACTTCGCAGTCTCTGCGGACGCAGGGACCCGCTCGTTCCCACGGTTGTACACGCGGAGAGGAACGGATTCCTGCGTGAAGCAGGAACTGAGGTTGCGGCAGTCGCTGCCGCTTCCTGCTTTACTCACCGCTCACCCACGCCTGACGTTGGCCTGATGACGCTGCGTACCCTCGTGCTTAACCATGAAGGACGGAGGGCGCCGCATCATGACGCTGCACGATCACACCGACCGCACGATCCTCGTCGTCGATGACGAGGCCAACATCCGCGAACTCTGTTCGATCTACCTGGAGCGCGAGGGATACCGTGTCACGACCGCCGAAGACGGCGAGTCGGCGCTGCAGATCGCACGGGGGGAGTCGCCCGACCTGATCGTGCTCGACCTGATGCTGCCGAGAAAGTCGGGCTATGAGGTCACGCGCGAACTGCGTGCCGATCCCGGATCAATCTGCGAGGTGCCGATCCTGATGCTCACCGCGCGCTCCGAGGATGTGGATCGGATCGTCGGACTCGAACTCGGCGCGGACGACTACCTGGTCAAGCCGTTCCATCCGCGCGAACTGACCGCGCGGGTCAAGGCGATCCTGCGCCGCGCTTCGGCGGCGGCAAGTCGCGATGGGCTGATGCTGAACGTCAAAGGCCGGATTGCGGTCGGTCCGCTGTCGCTGGACTGGGACCGTCGTGAAGCCAGCCTGAACGGCACGCCGCTGACCCTGCGCAACAAGGAATTCGAGCTGCTTCGCCGACTCGCGGAGTACAACGGCATTGTCCTCACCCGTGAGCAGCTGCTGGAACATGTCTGGGGTTACGAGTACTTCGGCGAGACGCGAACGGTCGACGTGCACGTCAACCAGCTCCGACGCAAGCTCTCGCCCGACGGCTCGGATCCTGGAGTCGCGATCGAGACGGTTCGCGGCGTTGGTTACAAGCTGGTGGAGACGGGTGGATAATCTTCTCCCCCGCTGGCGCGGGGGAGAAGTAGCGGAGCGACAGAGGGGGCATCGTGCGACTGTCGCAGCCGGGGAGCCCCCCTCTGCCTGCGGCATCTCCCCCCGCCTAACGGCGGGGGGAGAGTGGTTAGCAGGGCGGTGACGTGATGATCGCCGGCTATGGGCTCAGACTGTTCCTTGGCTTTGCCGGGATTGTGCTGGTCATGCTCGGCGTCTCGGCGGCGGTGTTCTTCTCGCTGTTCGGCGGCTACCGCGAGGACATTGACCGCTCCGAATTGCGCACCGCGGGCAACGCGCTGGGCGTCGAGATCCTGCGCAACCTGCGGCAAGCGGAGGCAGTCGACCGCGACGAGCTGATCACGATGATCCACGAGCAGGCCGAACACGCGGGACTGATCGTGATCATCACCGACGGTCGCGGCCGCGTACTCTCCGGATTCGAGCCCGCCTGGGGCGGGCGGGGAGGCTCGACCGGCATTCGCTATGCCGACATCGTTCAAGGGTCGCGCGCCGACGGCTGGCTGGACACGATCCTGCGCGTTGACGGCAAGCAGCAGACCGCGCTGGCCCGCGTCATGGTCGCGCCGCCAATCGCCAGCGGCAGCGACGAGGACAGCGCAGTGCTGATGGCCGTCACCTTCGGCGAGGGGTACGGGTTCAGCGGCTACGGGGAGTTGGTCGGTAGACTGTTGGTCGCCGGCCTGGCCGGACTCGTCGTCGCGGTGCTGGTCGCGATGATCCTGTCGCGCCAACTGATGCGGCCGTTGCAGGCGCTGACCGCCGTGGTCAGAGGATTCGGGCCGGATCGTTATGACGTGCGCGCGTCCGAGAGCGGCCCCACCCAGGTCCGCGACCTGGCCGCCGCCTTCAACGCGATGGCCGAGCGTATCTCCGACAACGAGCGGGCCATGCGCGGCTTTATCGCCGACCTGTCGCACGAGCTGCGTACGCCGCTCACTTCGATTCGCGGTTTCGTCGAGGCGCTGCGCGACGGCACCGTGACCGATCCCGCCCGCCGAGAGTCGTCGCTCGAGGTGATCCAGGACGAGACCCGGAGAATGCTGCGGATGATCGAGCAGTTGCTCGATCTGTCTCGTCTCGAGGCCGGTCACTACCGGCTCGAGCAATCGCGGATCGAGCTCGAGGAGCTGTTCGCGCACGTCGAGTCGATGTTCGAGTCGAGAGCGCGTGCAGCGGGAGTCGGGTTGCGGGCCGAGATCGCGGCCGGGACCGGCCCGGTCGAGGCTGACTTTGACCGATTGGTGCAGGTGCTCAACAACCTCGTCGACAACGCGCTGCGAC
>JAPPBK010000387.1 GCA_026705105.1 Chloroflexota bacterium
TCGCCAACTACCGCATCCGCGCCCTGCTGTACGCCGGCAGACCCAACTGGGCGCTGCTCGACACCCTCACTCCGACCTGAAACGCGGAGAGCCAGAAATGGCAGTCCTCTGGACACCCTCCGGTCTTGACTGAGAGGATGCCCTCGACCTCCACTGTTGGGCCGCACCATGCGAGCCGTACTTCGTGCGCAAGCGACGCAAGCGCGGGCACACCGTCGTCCTCGATGACGGCCAGACGGGACAGTTCCGAAGCCTTAAGCAGTCGGAGGGCTCCTGCGGTTGGCCGGGGCGCTGGCTCAGCAGAGGCCAACGCGATCCAGCTGAGCCGTACCTAACAAGGGCGGGCGTCGCCCAGAGAAATGGGAAACCGAATGAGCGTCTGGGAAGAACACCTTCAACTGCGCCCGGCTGCCTTTACTGGGAGCCTCGCTAGCGGTCCAGCGCCTAGCCGTCCCTGGCATTCGGTGCACGCCTCATCGGTGCGGGTCCGTTGCTGGGCGAGGCGGCGTTGCAACGGATGATGGCGCATCCACTCCGCTTGTGGATTGCTCGCGGTGAGCCCAACGGTGGTGAGCAGGTAGTCGTTGACTGCATGGGCTGCTGCGACGGCGTTGAGGGTGACGACGCTGGGTGCGGGGACTTCGGCGATGTAGCGCTGGGCGTCGCGCTGTTGCGGCGAAGCGCTCTCCTCCGCAAGCTGCGTGCGATCGATGAGTCCCGTGCACCACAGACACGACTGTCCGGGCACAAGATGTCGTACGACCGAGAACACGTCTTCGACATCGCCCTCATCGGCGTCGACCTGGATCTTGGTGCCGACCTGCCAGACAGGGATGAGGTACTGGTGGCACAGAGCATTGATGACGAGCCGGGCGCGCATCGTGTCCGCCGCCAAGAAGACTGCGTCGCAATCGACGAGGCGTTGGACCGCATCGTGATCCACAACGTCCGCTTCGACGGCGTCGAAGCCAATGTCGGGCATTACATCCAAAGCAAGTCGTTCGGCGATGACGACCTTGGTGGTGGGTGGTCGTCCGAACCAGCGCGCGAGCACACGAGGAAGCCGCGTGGACCCGAGATCCCCTGGTCTAGATCCGACGAGCCTCGGGTAGTTCGTTTCGTCGATGCGGTCGTCGTCAATGGCGACGATATGGCCAACGCCGAGGCGTGCGAGGTACTCGTTGATGAGCGATCCGACCCCCCCCCGAGACCAACGATGCCGACTCGCTGCATGGCGAGGATGTGCTGACCACGATCTCCAAAGAGCCGGACTTGGCGGTCGTAGCGCGCGTCGGCACCGGGCGGCCTCTGCGGTTCGGGATATAGGCGTCGAGGGGTCGGAGCCAACACGGTGGCGCAGTCAAGCGCTGCTTGCTCTTCGTGCGTGAGCCAAACGTCGCCTGCTACGGCGTCTTGTGCGAATACCAGCGCACCCGCGGGCGGACCATCGAGAATGTCGATGAGTGCTGGGTAGCCGCGACGGTGCGATGCCAGGTCATCGGCGGAAAACGCGACACGGCTGGTTCCGAAGTGATTGTGAACTGCAAGATATGCAAGGCGTTCCTCGGCGCATTCGCGGACACAGCGTCGCACGAACTCCGGAGTCAGCCGACGGTAGCCGCGAATGCCCGGCACGTAGTCAACGCCATCCTGGGCCAGGAACAGGCGACGTCCGATCAGTCTGAGACCTCGTTCGGTTCTAAGGACCGATGCCCCGATGACGGCGCCGTGCTCGTCGCCATCGTCGCGGAACAGATGCGCCTGCAGGTCATCCATGATCGCGGCCGGCAGCCGCAAACTGACCGCCTCTGTTACTGCGCGTGCAGCCATGTGATCACTCTGGCGACCTTGCGTGCGGCGGTGTCCAGCGCAGGATCTCGTCGGTTGCTACGACGGGACAGTTGCAGTGCCGATTCGCCCTGGAACGAGCCCACCGCGATGCCCGGACCGTGATTGCTGCCGTCCGAGCGACTCAGGTCGACACGGACGAACAGCGGGTATACGTCCGAGTACGGGTATTGGCAGCTGATCGCGACCTTCAGCCATGTCTCACGCTGGTCATAGCTGGGGCCGGGATCGATCGGGAACATTGTCACGATCGCGCCACCGTCACCATCTTCCTGTGATGTGACCTCGACGCCTGGGAACTTCATTCGTAGCTCGGCGACGGCTGCGTCCACCTCAGGGTTCATGGTGCTCACCCTAAGAATTGTCGTCACCGTCAACTGCGAAGAACTTCTGACCGTATCGCAGCGCGACTATCTCGTTGTCGGCCACGGGATCCTCCTTGCCGTCCTCGCCAAGCATGGTCAGGTGGAAGTCGAGCTGGATCTTCACGCCTTGGTCGATCGCCGCTTCCTTGACTTGAAGGCCCGTAGCGGTCGGCCCGTCGATCTTGACGGGCTTGGTATTCACTTCGATGAGCACGGGGCGAGGCGGCCCCAGTACTTCCGGTGTCGAGGCTGAATCCGTCATCCTGCAGTCTCCTTGAGGTTGCTATACTGATGCTCAGTTGCAACTGAGTGATGCCACATTAGCATGTCAGTTGCGAATTCGCAACCATTTGGGGGAGGAATGGAAGCCAAGAGCGGATGGTTCGACTGCAGTGCCTTCTATGAGGCGCTCGACGCCCATCGAAGAGCACTTCAACTGACATGGAAGCAAATTGCGGCGGAGTCAGGGGTCAGCGCCTCCACACTTACCCGCATGGCGCAGGGCAGGCGACCTGACGTTGACGGCCTCGCGGCGCTGGCCGCTTGGTCAGGGCTAAACGCGGACGATTTTGTGCGCTCCCATGGCGATCGACCTACGCCGGAACCGCTTGCGCGGATCTCGACATTCCTGCGAGCTGACAAGAACCTCACACCAGAGGCGGCGACCGCGCTGGACGAGGTCATCAAGGCCACCTACGAACGGCTGAGAAGCTAGGAATAGAACCTCCAGCGCGCGACAGGTACGGCCGCGGCGGTCGAGGCTATGGCTCTCTTGGGAACCGTTCTAACATGTGAAATAACGAGGCGTCACAGATCGTCCGTTAGAATTTTCGTTAGAAGTTTGGCCGATCTCAGGGTTATCCACAGATAGGTCTAGGTCAGAAGTGTGAGCTGACCTAGTGTTTCGTTTGTCGGGCTGGGGAGATTTGAACTCCCGACCTTCGGTCCCCCAGACCGACGCGCT
>JAPPBK010000256.1 GCA_026705105.1 Chloroflexota bacterium
TCGGCGACCTGGTCACGATGCGCTGGTGGAACGACCTGTGGCTGAACGAGTCGTTCGCGACCTACATGGCCTACCTGGCGATGGAGCACGCGACGCGATGGCGTGAGAGCGCCTGGTCGGCCTTCCACGCGCGAATGAAGGCCTGGGCCTACGAGCAGGACCAGTTGCCGACGACGCACCCGATCGCGGGCGAGGTGCCGGATACGGACGCAACCTTCCTCAACTTCGACGGGATCACGTACGGCAAGGGCGCGGCGGTGCTGAAGCAGCTCGTGGCGTTCATCGGCGCGGACGGCTTCCGCGACGGGATGCGCGACTACTTCCGCACCCACGCCTGGGGCAACACGACGCTGACCGAGTTCCTGGCGGCGCTGGAGCGCGGCTCGGGACGCGAGCTGGGGCGTTGGTCTGAGCTCTGGCTGGAGTCGGCCGGGGTCAACACCATTGCGCCGCAGTGGGACGTCGCCGAGGGCTCGGTCAACTCGTTCACGATCCAGCAGACGGCGCCGGCCGAGCACCCGACGCTGCGTCCGCACCGGACGGAGATCGCGGTCTACGACCGCTCGGACGCGGGACCGCAACTGCGCGATGCGCAGCCGGTGGACATCGACGGCGCGTCGACGGTGATCGAGGAGCTGTCGGGCATGCCGGCGCCGGCGGCGGTCTTCCCCAACCACGACGATCACGCCTTCGCCAAGATCGCGCTGGACGAGCGCTCGCTGGAGTTCGTGCGCGCAGAGCTGGATCGATTCCCGGACGGATTTCAGCGGCTGCTGCTCTGGCACACGCTCTGGGACATGGTCCGCGATCAGCAGTTCTCGGCCGCCGACTATGCGGCGCTGGCTACCGACAAACTGGGCTCGGAACAGACCCTGGAGATCGCGCAGACGGTCGCCTACAACGCCCTGCACGCGGTCGGGTCGTACCTGCCCGACGCCCAACGACTGGAGAGCGCGGCGGAGCTGTACCGGTTCTCGCGCGCGCAACTCTTCGCCACATCGGAGCCGGACTTCCGGATCATGTGGTCGCGGGTGATGATCGGCGCGGCGCAGGACGTAGAGCACATCACGGAGTCGCTGGCGCTGGTCGACGGCGGAACCGGCATCGACGGCTTCGAGCTCGACCAGGACATGCGCTGGTCGCTGGTCACCAAGGCGACGGCGTACGGGGTCGAAGGCGGCTACGAGCGGCTCGAGGCCGAACTGGAGCGCGACGGTTCCGACCGCGGCCGTCGCGCGGCGGAGCGGATTCACACCTCGCGGGCCGACGCCGAAGTCAAGGCCGAGGCCTGGACTCGGTACCAGGAGAACACGGACGTATCGCTGCAGATGCTGACGGCGTCGATGCACGGGTTCTGGTGGAAGCCGCAGGCTGAGCTGCTAGCGCCGTACATCGACCGCTTCTTCGATGACATTGAGGACGTATTCGCAGACAAGGATAAGGAGTACGCCTCGCGTTTCTTCGGCGCGCTGTATCCGGCGCAGATGGACGCGTCGGATCACGTGATCGAGCGCTCCGAGTCGGTGCTTGACGAGCTCGGCGCAGACCAGCCGGTGCTCGCCCGTCAGCTCCGCGAAGCGGTCGACGAGGCGAGGCGCGCGCGCGCGTGCCAGGAGTTCGCGGCGTCGCAACGGCGTTAGTCCGGTATTGTCCACACCATGAACAGCTTTGTCGCGCTCGATGTGGAAACAGCCAACTCGGACTATGCGTCGATCTGTTCGATCGGCGCGGCGCGGTATGACGACGGCCTCGTGGTCGATGAGTGGTATCGGCTAGTCGATCCGTGCGATGAGTTCGGATCCATCCAGATGGGCATCCACGGAATTCGGCCCGAAGACGTAGCCGGCAAACCACGCTTCATCGAGCTATTGCCAGAGATGCAAGAGTTTGTCGACGACCAGCTCGTTGTACATCACGGTCATTTCGACCGAAGCGCAATCACTAAGGCGTCGAAACGGTGGCAACAGCCGCCTCCGCCGTGGGAGTACCGAGATTCTGCGCAGGTCGCGCGGCAAGCCTGGCCGCAGTTCGCCAAGCGCGGCTACAACCTGAAGAACCTGTGCGCTGAGATCGGTCACGAGTTGGAGCATCACCACAATGCCCTGGATGATGCGCGGGCGGCGGGCGCAGTATTCATTGCGGCCATGCAGCGGCTTGGCGGTGACTCACTGGGTGTGCAGCGCGGTCTCTGGCCTGACTACGATCAGCTCTTGGCGGGCGAAGTCATCGTCTTCTCGCAGAACGCGCTGTTGCCGGCTGCCGACACCCAGTTCGAAAGAACGCTCAGGCGTCAAGGCGCAAGAGTCCAACGCCAGCTCAGCAACTCGGCCACCATCTATGTGCTGAGCGACGAAGAGTGGCGCAGCGAGGTGACCACCGGACAACGTCAACGGGCAGGACAGCGTGTCGGCCGAGGACAACGATTGCAGATCATGTCCAAGACTGACTTCCTGGCAATGATTGAGCACGGCTAACGATGAAGATCGCCAGTTGTTACACCTATCCGGTGAAGGGGATGACGACGCATTCGATGCCCTCGCTGGAGCTTCGGCCGGGGGAGTCGGTGGTCGGGGACCGGGCGTTCATCTTTGCGTTTGGCAACGCGGAGCCTTCGGGCTCGATCGGATGGGTCTCGAAGCGACATTCGGTGACCATGCTCAACACGCCCTACCTGGCCTGGATCGAGTCGGGCTGGGATCCGGATGCTCGTGTGTTGTCGGTGACCGTCGAGGGGCAGACCAGGTCGGCGGAGGTGGACGACCAGGCCTCGCGGATGGAGCTGTCCCACTGGATGACAGATGTCGTGCTCGGCTTGCCCGAGAATCCCTTGCGCGGGCGGCCCGAGCGGGAGCCGCTGCGGCTGTTGGGCGACGGTGAGGCGCGATTTACCGATCGCGGTCCCACGCAGATTTCGCTGGGCGGACTGTCCTCGCTGGCCGACCTGTCGGACAGAGCGGGGGTCGATGTCGACATGCGCCGCTTCCGGCTCAACTTCTCGGTGGAGGGCGTTGGCGAGTGGAACGAGTTCGCGTGGGTGGGCAAGCGGATCAAGATTGGCGAGTCCGTGGAAATCGACGTGACCGCGCCGATCCAACGCTGCAACGCGGTCAACGCCTCACCGACGGGCGAGGGCCGCGACATGGACCTGATGAAGGTGTTGAATGC
>JAPPBK010000439.1 GCA_026705105.1 Chloroflexota bacterium
CGTTCGCCGCGGTTGGTCGTCTCGACCACCATCGGGATGATGTCGCTGGGACGGGAGAGATTCTGGCTCATGTGGTGGCTCAGGGTCATGGAGCCCTCCTTCGCGGATTCAGTGTATGCGCGTTTGGACATCGCGCGATTACTTGGCAGACACCATCTGACAGAACGCACTGGCATATCGGGCGACGCTACTCATCGCCGTCCTCGGCCTCGGCCGAGTCAACGGCGTTGCTCTCTGTGTCGGGAACTTCATCCTCAGCATCGTCCTCGGTTGAGTCGTCCGCTTCGTCATCCTCCGATGCACCGGACGCGTGATTGCTGAGCGCGATCTGTTGCAGCCGTTCGACCGTGCGCTCGCGCACCAGACGCGCCTGAACCGTGGCGCGGAACGATTCGTCATTGCGCGTCTCTTCGGCCTGCTCGGGCGGCATCGAGGGAATGCCCTCGATCATCCGGTCGATATCGGCGCTGATCTCCTCGTCCAGCACCTCGATCTGCTCGGCTTCGCTAATGTGCTGCAGGACCAGCGTGTTGATCACGCGCTCGTTGGCCTGCGAGCGGAAGCTGGCCATGAGCTGCTCGCCCGACTCGCTGTCGTCGCGCAGGAAGGTGTTCGGATCCTGCCCCATCTGACGCGCGAAGTCCTGGCGCATGTGCTCGACCTCCTGCTCGACCAGCGCCGGCGGGTACTCCAGCGTGGCGCGGCCAACCACGGCCTGCAGCACGGCCTGGCTGAACTCCTGATCGGCCTGCTGTTCCGTTTGCTCGCGCAGGCCCGACTCGACCCGCTCTCGCAACTGGTCGAACGTCTCGAACTCTTCCGAAACCTCCATCGCGAAGTCGTCATCCGCGTCGGGCAGTTCCTCCGACTTGACCTCGTGGATCGTGACCGTGAACGTGACCGTCTTGCCCGCGACCTCCTCGTCGTCCCAGTCTTCGTCCACATCGATCGGGATCTCGTGCTCCTCGCCCACGGCGACGCCGACGAGTTTCTCGCTCAGTCCGGGTACGCCGATGACCGCCCCCTCGCGCAGGTGGAACTCCGCGCCCGGCTGGTCGAGGATCGTCTCGCCGTCCACCTCTGCCTTGACGTCGGCGGTGACGCGGTCGTCAATCTCGGGCTCGCGCTCAACCGGCTCCAGCACTGCATGTTGTCGGCGCAGCTCGAGCAGCCGTTCCTCCAGCATCTCGTCCGAGTACTGGCTCTCGGGCTTGGCCACCGCGATGCCCTGGTAATCGCCCAGTTCGACCTCGGGGCTCAGCGGCACGGTGGCGGTGAAGGTGACGGGCTCGCGCTCGGTGATCTCGACGCTCGGCGTAGCGACCGGTTCGAGACCTTCCTGCTCGATGGCTTCGTTCAGCGCCTGCGGGATCAATCGCTCGGCGGCCTCCTCGAAGACGGCGTCCGCGCCGAGCGCGCTTTCGACGACGCGGCGCGGGGCCTTGCCCTGGCGGAATCCGGGGATGCGGAAGCGCTGCGACAGTCGTCGCGCGGCCTGGTCGAGCGACTTCGCAACGCGGGTGTCGTCAAGCTCGACCTCGAGTCGCATCTGCGCTTCGGGGATGCGTTCAGCAGTGATTTTCATGGGACCACTCTCTTGGCACGGTTGCGAACGAGAATATCAGCGCAATCCCTACGCGCCGTTATCTGAGACGTGGATTGAGGACATCGGTGATCGCGTCACCGAACAGGTTCCAGGCGAGCAGCAGGGGCAAGACAAAGAGCATCGGAACCAGCAGCATCCACGGATATTGGGTCAGCGAAGTGAATCCCCCCGCTGCAGAAACCATGGTGCCGAATGAGGGGGTTGGCGCAGTGATCCCGATACCCAGCCACGTCAGGATCACTTCGAGGCCTGTGATCTCTCCCATTGATGCGCTGAATCCGACCACAAACCAAGGAAGAACGCCCGGGAAGAGATGTCGCACAAGCACGCGAGGGGTTCCGGCGCCGATAGTCTCGGCTGCCAAGACGTAGTCGCGTTCACGAAGCGAAAGCACTTGCCCTCGGTAGAACCTGGCTGCCCCAGCCCAACCCAAGAGCGACAACGCCGTGATGATGAGGACGTAGTCATCGACTCCCTGGGCGATCAACCAGTCTGCGCCGGTTGCGTCTTCCAGATCGCGAAACCACTCCGTGATCGGGTCGCGGAACACCGCCACCAGCACAATCAGATAGACCAGCCCAGGCATCGCGAGGACAAGATCGGCGAGTCGCATGATCGCGGCGTCTATCCGTCCACCACGATAACCAGCGATCAGTCCCAGACCCAATCCCAGGAAGAGGTTCCCGAGCACTACCGACATCACCGTGATGATCACCGTGGTGCGCAGCGAGAACATCGCGCGCGAAAACAGATCGCGACCCGAGCGATCGGTGCCGAACCAATGCCTGGTAGATGGCGGCTGAAGCGTTTCGTCTTCTCCGAGGACGATCTCAGTTCTGCCTGGAAGGACCGTATCGCGGGAGAGTGGGCCAAACTCCTCGACGATCTCCGGATTAAGTTGCGAGATCGTGGAGAGTTCTGCACCAATGCGGTCTGCGAACGAGCCAAGTGACTCGGGCTCTCCGTTGATGACTCGCGTGGAACGGCGTTCGCTCAGATTCGTCTGAGTGGGATCCTGTAGCCCGTCGTCAACACCAAAGGCGTCAAGAAAGGTGTAGAGGCCGCCGCCGTACAAGGCAAAGATGGTCACCATACAGACGACCGCAGCGCGCTTACGTAGCAGCGCTCTCAGACTTCGACGAAACGGTGTCTCGGGCCGATCGGGCATGGCCCAGGTGTCGCTGCGTGCCGCTCGAGTCGTCATGCGATGCGCTCCGTGAAGCGGATGCGCGGGTCGATGAAGATGTAGAGCACGTCAATCAGCGCATTGGCGACGATGATCAAGGTCGCGACCAGAAGGGTGAAGCCGAGGATTACGTTCCAGTCGCGTTGAGTGATCGACTCAAAGATGAACGCGCCCACGCCTGGGATGCCGTACCGAGTCTCAATCACAATCGAGCCGGCAATCACGCCGACCACTGCGAGTCCGAAGTTCGTGGAGAGTGGCAGTAGTCCGTTGCGCAGCACGTGACGGTAGAGGATGTAGCGTTCGGTGAGGCCTTTTGCACGGGCCGTGCGAACGTAGTCTTCGTCCATGGTCGCGAGCATGCT
>JAPPBK010000278.1 GCA_026705105.1 Chloroflexota bacterium
GCAGCGGCAGGACTCGAACCTGCGACACGGGGCTTATGAGTCCCCTGCTCTGCCAACTGAGCTACGCTGCCACGTCCAATCAGCGTATCCCACCCACCTGTCCGCTGTCGCCGCCAGCTGCGTAACGCAGGCGGCTGAACGAGCTGCAATCGCATACTCTGTGGCAAATCGCGTGCTGCGGCAGCATCCGGAAGCCGGCGTTCATGTCCCTCGAGTGGCGCCCCAACGATCCTGATTTCTCCCTCTCGGGCAGCATCCTTGTCGCCTCGCGGCACCTGGCCGACCCCAATTTCTTTCGGACGGTCCTGCTGATCCTGGAACACGGCGACGGCGCGCTCGGCGTCGTGCTCAATCGTCCCACGGCGCTCACGATCGCCGACGCCGTGCCGAGCTGGGCGGAGCTTGCGGCCAAGCCGGCCGTTGTCTTCCAGGGGGGACCGGTAGAGCGCACAGCGGCGATCGGGCTGGCCCGGCCGAGCGGGGTGTTCGATCCCGACCAAAGCTGGTTTTCGCTGTCGATCAAGGAGCCGGGACGCGAGCTGGGGATCGTCAACCTGGGCGCAGAACCGTCCGACCTGGCCGGCGTCGTCCGCGATGTGCGCATCTTCTCGGGGTACGCTGGTTGGACTGCGGGGCAACTGGAGGGCGAAATCCAGGCGGGCGGCTGGTTGGTCCTGGACCATGAGGCGTTCGATCCCTTGACCAGCGATCCGGCCACGCTCTGGAATCAGGCCTCCAGCGCCGCCGCGACCGGACAAGGGGTACGGGCCATCGACGGGCCATTGGTGCAGGACAACTAGCAGCGCAGTGTGATCCGCCGAGGGGCGGCGAGGGCCGGGAGGAGGCACGCGACATGGGCGACGGCTTGTTGACCAGGCTTCGGCGCAGGCAACAGTCCTGGATCCTGTTCACGGTTCTGCGGCGCCCGTATTCCGCGCGCGATGCGATCAGTCGAGGCTTGGTCATCGCCGCGGTTGCTGTGGCGGTAGTCGCGCCGATCTTCATCGGCGGTCGCGGCGGCGACGCGGCAGAGGGCGCAGGCGAGGCCTTCAGCGCGCAGCTTGCCGAGCTCGAGGAACTGCGTGAACAACGCGATGTCGAGGGAAGCTCGGGCGAACTCGACGCTCGCATTATGCGACTGGAAGACGCCACTCAGCTCGGCTACCTGGAGCGCGATGGCGACGCAGCCGACAAGGGCGCGCTGGCTCCCGACTTCCGTTTGCTGGACCTCGAAGGCGAGCCGCATCGGCTCTCCGAAATCGAGGGGCCGATCGTGCTCAACTTCTGGGCCAGCTGGTGCGAGCCTTGCATCGAGGAGATGCCCGAGTTCGAGCTAGTCAGCCAGGAGGCCGCCGGGCGCGTCACGTTTGTCGGCGTCAACGACGGTGAGAGCCTGGAGACCGCCCGAGAGTTCGCCTATGAGGTCACGGGGGTCAGCTACCGGATACTGCTGGATCCGACCCGGTCAATGACCGATGGACCGTACCCGCTAGTCGGTCGGCCAACGACGTACTTCATCGGCGCGGATGGGATCATTCAGAATCTCTGGGTCGGGATCGTAAAGATCGCGCTATTGCGGGAGTTCGTGGGCGAGCTGATTGACGAAGAGCTGGGCGCCGTTGAGGAGGCGATGCCCGCCGAGTACGGCGAAGCAGTGCGCAACATCATCGACTCGGCCAAGGCGAACTACGCCACCGCCGCTGCCGAAATCCAGCGCTGGCGCAACGATTCGACGGTGTTCAGCGATCCGGGCTGGCAACGCAACATGCTGGCCCAGGTCATGATCTGGTCCGATCTGAACGGGCAGTTCGCCGAACTCAGCCCGCCCGCACAGTGGGATGAACTGCACGGCAAGGTCGGCGACGCCCTGGCGCAGATCGCCAACGCCTCCGGTCCGCTGGTGCGGGGCGCGGTCGAGAACGCCAGCGAATCCGACCTCGAGATCGCGGTCAGCCTGTTCGAGACGTTCCGAGCGACGTTCGACGGCGCGGCCGAAAATCTGCTGGGTGTGATAGACACGCAGTAGTGGGCAACGGAAGGCCGCAATCACGCGGTTCGACGGGCGATTAGCTCAGGTGGCCAGAGCGTCCGGTTTACACCCGGGAGGTCGGAGGTTCGAGCCCTCCATCGCCCACCAACCGAACCGTTCGAGCACTTCCATGCCAGACTGCGCAGCGCTACGGCGGGTCCAGCTCAATCACGCACGATGGCATAGAGCAACGCGTCGATTGTCTGGCCTTCTTTGATGATGCTCTTGCGCAGTCGTCCTTCGAGTTCGTAGCCGGATTTCTCCAGGACGCGCCCCGAGGCGGGGTTCCACTCGAAGACCTCACCGTACAGGCGCACCAGGTCGAACTCAGTGAACGCCCAATCGGTCATCGCCCGCAGGGCAGCGGTGGCGATCCCCTGTCTCCAGTACGGCTCGCCCAGCCAGTAGCCGATCTCGGCTGTCCGCCGATAGACATCCGACTGCAGCGTGATGCCGATGCCCCCGATTGCCTCGCCCTTGTCCGCAATCGCAAAGTGAGTCTCCGGATCTCCGCACGTGGCGATTTCGATCCAGTCGTGGGCGTCCGACAACTCGTATGGGTACGGAAAGTGATCGCGAAGATTGCGCGACACG
The DNA here is from genome assembly GCA_026705105.1 of Chloroflexota bacterium. Lineage (GTDB taxonomy): Bacteria > Chloroflexota > Dehalococcoidia > Bin125 > Bin125 > Bin125. The sequence goes on from JAPPBK010000278.1 coordinate 2,624, forward strand.
TTGCGGTTGTTGGCGTTGAGGGCCAGCGACTCGGCGTCGTCGGTACGGAAGCTCCGGAGCTGCCAGGAGCCGATATCAAGCTGCATGCCATGGGCTTACCAATCGCAGACGCGGATGGCAAGAACGCAGATGGCAGACGGCGTATGCTCCGATTCAGGACGGTCCCGCACACGTCTCAGCAGTGAATGGCTCAGGACATGAAACAGCTCGCGCCCGACCTCTGGCAGACCTCGAGACGCACGCTCTTCGACGGCGTCTACTCGCATGCCTACCTGCTCACCCGACCGCAGGGCAACTTGTTGCTCTACAGCATCGGCGAGGACCAGCAGGACGACCTTGATGCGATCGAGCGACTGGGCGGGGTCGACATGCAAGTGCTCAGTCACCGCGACGAAATCGGTCCGGCGCTCACTCAGATCCGCGATCGATTCGACTCGCGACTCGGCTACCACGAAGCCGACGATCACGCGATCCGTGATACGGCCGCCGCGGACCTGTTCGTCGGCGCGGACTGCGCAGACCCGGTGCTTGAC
>JAPPBK010000416.1 GCA_026705105.1 Chloroflexota bacterium
CCGGATCATGTACAACTACTTCCGCGTCGGCGGACTCGCATGGGAGCCGCACGAGACCTTCGTCGAGGACTCCCATTGGGTGCTCGACCAGGTCGAAGTCGGCATCACGGATGTCGACGAGCTGATGACCAACAACGAAGTCTTCGTCGCCCGCTGCCGCGATATCGGCGCGATGACCGCCGACGAGGCAATCGCCTACGGCGTCACCGGCCCCATGCTGCGCGCCTCCGGCGTGCCCTTCGACCTGCGGGTCGACGAGCCCTACTCGATCTACGACCGCTTCCACTGGGAAATCCCGGTGGGCGAGCGCGGCGATGTCTACGACCGCTACCTCGTGCGCCTGGAAGAGATGCGCCAATCGGTCACCATTCTCCGCCAGGCGCTCGATCAGATGCCCACCTCCGGACCGATCGAGCCCGAGCGCATGCCCGCCCGTCTGCGGCCCGAACCCGGCGAAATCTACATGCGCCAGGAGAATCCGCGCGGCGAGTACGGCATCTATATGGTCTCCGACGGCACCGACAAGCCCTGGCGCGTGAAGATGCGCTCGCCATGCTTCCACAACCTCTCCTCGCTCAGGCCGCAGGTGCTCAACACGTACCTCGCCGACGCCGTCGTGGCCCTCGGCTCGATTGACATCGTGCTCTGCGAGGTTGACCGCTGATGGTAGCCCTGAGCAGAGACCTCCCCCTCTGGGGGAGGTGCCCCGCAGGGGCGGAAGGGGCCGCCCGTGCTGACCGAAAGGGTCAGGGCCAGTCGTTGCCCTATCTGGAATGGCCCCCTCAGTCACTTCGTGACGGCTCCCCCAGAGGGGGAGCTCAGGAAGACGACAAGATGGGCATAAGCCGGATCGCGTGTAACCTGCGTGAGTTGCCGCAACAGCGGGTGGGGATGCGCTAAATGGATCTGGTCCTGAGCGAATTCGCCGGCGTCAGCATGCCCGCTTGGATCGATGCGCTCCTGCGCGTCATCTTCATCGTCGCACTGATGACGATCATGGCATTCGCGCTGATCTACCTCGAGCGCAAGATTCTCGCCCGCTTCCAGGCCCGCGTCGGCCCGACCCGCACCGGACCGGTCGGCACCCTGCAGTCGATCGCCGACGCGCTCAAGCTGATCACCAAGGAAGATGTCCGGCCGATCACGGCCGACCGCTGGGCCTTCGAGCTGGCGCCCTACATGGCCTTCGTGCCCGTCTTCCTCGTCTTCGTGCCCATGCCCTTCACCGAGACCTGGTTCATCCGCGACCTCAATCTCGGCCTGCTCTTCGTCTTCGGCGTGCTCGGCCTGAACATCGTCGGCGTCGTCATGGCCGCCTGGGGCTCGGACAACAAGTACGCCCTGCTTGGCGGAGTCAGGGCCGCAGCCCAGGCGATCTCCTACGAGATCCCCATGCTCCTGATCATCGTCGCCGTGGTGATGGTCGCCGCCGGACGTCTCGCCGTTGACGGCGACGCCTCCGCCGCCGGTTCGATCAACGCGATCGTCGGCGATCAGACGACGACGCCATACATCCTGCTGCAGCCGCTTGGCTTCTTCATCTTCATCATCGGCATGCTGGCCGAACTGCATCGTCCGCCGTTCGACATGCCGATTGCGGAATCGGAAGTCGTCGGCGGCTACTTCGTCGAATACTCGGGAATGCGCTGGGGCATGTTCTTCCTCGCCGAGTACACCGCGCTCTTCCTGCTCGTCGTGCTCGCCTCTTCGCTCTTCCTCGGTGGCTGGAACTGGCCCTTCGGCGCCGATGTCGGGCTCGGCCTGCAGATCGTGCTGACCTTCGTCAAGACCTCGGTCTTGATTGTGCTCGTGATCGGCTCGCGCGCGCTCTTCCCCCGGCTGCGCATCGACCAGCTCATGTCCTTCTCCTGGAAAGTGCTGCTGCCCTTCTCCATCATCCAGGTCATCGCCAACGGCATCATCCTCGCCTACGGCGGCCCCGACTGGGTCGTGGGCCTCGTCTCGTTCGGGCTGCTCGTCGCGCTCGGCGGACTGGTCTACTACATCATGAGCCGCAAGCAGGGCGAGGGAACCCGAACCGTGCAGACCACGCCGGCCACGCCGCGCGTGATCACCGCCCCCGAAGTCACCCCGGTCGAAGCCGGCGGCGACTAGTCATCCAGAGCAGAGGGAGAGAGGTCCAGTGGAGGACGGTGTAACCGCAACCCAGGTGGTGTTCTGGATCCTGGCCGTGGTCATGCTGATCTCCGCGATCGGCGTGGTCACCGCCGGCAACATCGTCTACGCCGCGCTCTTCTTCATCGCCTCGCTCGCCGGCGTCGCCGGCATCTACCTGATCCTCACGGTCGAGTTCATCGCCCTCGTCCAGCTCCTGATCTACGGCTCCGCCGTCGTCATCCTGATCCTCTTTGCGCTCATGCTGACCCGCGCCCGCGAGCGTCCCCAGGCGCTCTTCGGCCGTTCTCGCCCGCTCGGCATCGCCGCCGCCCTCGGCCTGCTGGCCGCCCTGATCGGCGGCATCGTCGCCACCACCTGGACCACGCCCGAGTCCACCTCCGCCATTGAGCCGGTCGGCCTGCAAGCCATCGGCGACGCCATCTTCACCCTCTGGATCGTCCCCTTCATCATCGTCGGCGTGCTGCTCTCGATCGCCCTCGACGGCGCAATCATGCTCGCCTCACCTGACGAGGACGACAACTGATGCCGCCACTCGAGCACATCCTCGTCGTCAACGCGGTGCTCTTCGCCATCGGCGTGATGGGCGTGCTCACGCGCCGCAACGCGGTGCTAATCCTGCTCTCGGTCGAGCTGATGCTCAATGCCGTGTCGCTCAACATGGTGGCGTTCGCGGTCTACGGTCAGGTCGACTTCGGCAACATCACCGGCGTCGTCTTCGCCTTCTTCATCATCGTGATCGCCGCCGCCGAGGTGGCGCTCGCGCTGGGCATCGTCGTGCGGACCTTCCGCAACCGTGCCACCGCCAACGTCGACGAAGTGAATCTCCTCAAGTGGTAAGCGGGAGCGTGCGCTGATGATCTGGGCTGACCACGCATGGATTTTGCCGGCGATCCCGGCGATCGCGTTCGTCGTCCTCTTCCTCTTCGGCCGCAAGCTCCCGCGCGGCGGCGACTTCGTGTCGGTCGGCGCGGCGCTGGCCGTGTTCGTGCTCTTCTTCTTCGTGCTCGAATCG
>JAPPBK010000328.1 GCA_026705105.1 Chloroflexota bacterium
TGATTTCTCGTAATCACATCAACGAGCAACTGCCGCGTCGACTCATCCTCCGATGCCGCTCCCGGGTTCAGTAGCAGGTCGGCGGTCCCCTCCAGCAAGTCGAGCATCGGTTCGTCCCGGATGAACCCATGCTTGATCACCTCGGCAAACCCGGAGCGAAGCTCACGCGGCGGAAGCGTCGCTAGCGTCGCCGTGTCGGCCAGGACCGCTCGCGGCTGATAGAAGGCGCCGACCAGGTTCTTGCCTGACGGCAGATCAATCGCGACCTTGCCGCCAATCGCCGCGTCAACCATTCCGAGCACCGTGGTCGGCGCATGAATCAATGGCATCCCGCGCAGGTAAGTGGCAGCGACGGTGCCGGCGAGATCGGTCGTCACGCCGCCGCCGAGCGCCAGGATGATGTCTCGCCGCTCGGCCCGATGCGACGAGAGCCAGTCGTAGAGCGCATCGAGGGATGCCAGCGACTTGCTCGCCTCGCCCGAGGGCACCGCGTACGGCTCGATGACTCGACCGGCCTTCTCCAGCGATTGACGCGCAGTGGCGCCGTGCAAGTCGATCACGGCTTGATCCGCGATCAGAAACACCCGGCCAGGTAGTCCCAGCCGATCGAGGATGTCGCCTGTTCGTGCGAGCATCCCCCAGGCGCAGTAGACCGGATAGCGGGCCGAGCCGGCGTCCACGACGCAGGCCAGGTCCGTTCCGAAGTCCACGACCGGCGGCGGTTCGACGCCGGGCCCGTTTCTCATCTCTCGCAGGCGCGCGTCGGATGCCAATGCAGCGTCGGCACGTCGATGGACCGCCTCGACGATCTCGTCGACCGCCTCGCCGATCTCAATCTCATCGGTGTGGACCGTCAGGTCGGAAAGCGCGTAGAAGGGTTGTCGGGCGGCCTTAAGGGTCTCGACTCGGCGGCGCGGGTCTGCGCCGGCCAGCATTGGGCGCACTTCGGTCGTGCCCTGCTCGGTCTCCGCATGGCGGGCCAGGATTGTGGCGGCCCGAGCGTCCAGTGTGACCACGAAACCACCGTCGGCGAGCAGCGAACGATTCTCCACATTCAGCCAGACACCCCCGCCGGTCGCGATCACCACACTGCCTTGCTCGACTGCATCGCGCACTGCCTGGTGTTCGCGGCGTCGAAACCCGGTCTCACCCTCGTCGGCAAACACCTGGGGAATCGTCCGCCCCGCGGTTCGCTCAATCTCCACATCAAGATCGACCACAGTCCAACCCAGCCGATGAGCGATGAACGGGGCGAGGACGGATTTGCCCGTCGCGCTGAAGCCAATCAGCACCACGCGCTTCAACCCTTCGGGAAGGCTCATGTCCACTCTCCGCGAGGAACCGCCGTGGCGAGAAACGACTCCATGTTTCGCCGCGTTTCGGCCAGCGAATCACCGCCAAACTTCTCCAGCATGGCGTCGGCCAGGACCAGGGCTAGCATCGCCTCGACTATGACGCCGGCCGCCGGAACGACGCATACGTCGGAACGCTCGTAGTGCGCCTCGACGCGCTCGCCGGTTGCCAGGTCGGCGGACGGCAACGGATGCGCCAGCGTCGCAATCGGCTTGACCGCCACGCGAACGATCAGGTCCTCACCGTTGGAGATCCCGCCCTCGATCCCGCCCGCATGATTCGTTTGCCGACGCCAGGCACGACCGTCCCAAGCGTCCTGCGGCAGAACGACATCGTGATATCCGCGTCCCGTAAGCACGGCGCCGCTGAACCCGTCGCCGATCTCGACGCCCTTGAAGGCGTTCATCGAAAGGATCGCCTGTCCGATTCGTCCGCTGAGCTTGCGATCCCACTGTACGTGCGATCCCAGGCCGAATGGCATTCCGCTGACCCGCGCTTCGAGCGTCCCGCCCAAGGTGTCGCCATCCCGCTTGGCCGCGTTGATCGCGTCGATCATCGCCTCGGCGACGCTTGCGTCGGTACAGCGGACCGGAGACGCTTCCACGGCATCCCAGTCGGCCTCCACCGAGGGATCCAGGGCCACCGAGCCAATCTGCACCACGTGGCTGTTGAACTCGCAGCCCAGCTCCTCGCACAGTCGCCGCGCGACTGCGCCTGCGCCGACGCGGGCCGCGCTCTCGCGGGCCGAGGCGCGCTCAAGCGAGTCTCGCACGTCGTCGTACCCGTACTTGAGCGACGCAGTCAGGTCCGCGTGACCCGGGCGTACGCGGGTCACCTGCGTGGGCGTCGGGTCGACCGACTCGAGCGACATCGTCTCGCGCCACGGTCGTTTGTCCGGACCCAAGCCCTTGTCGAAGTCGCGGTTTTCGATCCACAGCGCGATCGGACTACCCATGGTGCGGCCCTGCCGCACCCCGCCGCGAATGTGCGCGTAGTCGGTTTCGATCTTCATCCGGCCGCCGCGTCCGTAGCCCTTCTGTCTCCGAGCGAGCTGCTGGCGAATCTGCTCCTCCGACAACGGCAAGCCAGCCGGCACGCCGTCGATAATCACGGTCAGGCCGGGACCGTGCGACTCACCGGCCGTGAACCAGCGCAAACTGCCCATCGGTCGATCCCCAGCTCTTCGCCTCAGTCGGCGGCGGTCGCCGACGTGTCATTCACCATATCGGCGAACGGATCGTCGGGCAGTTGAATCGGCCGCGGCTCGCCGTTTGGCGCCCGATCGGCGGTCGTCTCAAACTCGCGGGCGAGTGCGGCGGGCGGTTGACTCCAGTCCAGGCTCATGGCCGAGGCGCGATCGGCCTGAACGGAGAGAATCGGCAGCGCCTCCGCCTTGCCGTCGGGGTCGCGGAACGTGGTGTAGACGTCGACGCGGACATGATTGGGCCGGTAGTTTGGCAGGTCATAGAAGATCATCTCGACCAGGCGCATGGCCGTTGCGTAGGCGGTGTCGAGTGAGGACGCGATCTGTTGCCGAGAGCCGTCGACCACACCAAACTCCGGCTCCGCCGAGGTACTGACGCGCACGTGTTCGGCCGACGCCCCTACCAGGTCCAATCCCTGCACTCCCGCCCAGACCATCGCGCTAACGTCCTTAGGCGGCCGTTGTGTGCGCCAGTGCTCGATCTCCTGGTCGAGGATGCCGCGAATTGCCGTCATGTCGTTGTCGGCGACGAGTTGACGCCAGAATCGATGCGTCCGCGCCTCCTTGAACAACAGCAGACCGATGCCGCCGAA
>JAPPBK010000222.1 GCA_026705105.1 Chloroflexota bacterium
ATCGAGGACGTGTAGGCCTGAACCAGGGCGTCGGGCGCCTCCTCGAAGCGTCCACCCCAGAGCCGTTGAGATTCTGATTCCGGGCTCCCGGCGTCAACCATGCGCCGCCTGCTACTCGCTGCTATTCCTCTGCGGGCAGCTTGCTCAGCCCCGCCGCGTCGATCGCGCCGTCGACCTGGTCATCCGAAAGGTCACGCGCGCGAATCGTCTGGATCGGCAGCGGTTCGATGCCCGACTCGATCTGCAGGCGGTAGAGCGCGTCGCCCAGGGCGCGGATCAACGATTGCACTTCATCTTCAGAGAGTGGACCACAGGCCGCCTCGAAGACCTGTTTCGCATCCAGTGCCAGGTAGAGGGCGCACTCGAGCGTGGCATGGCCGGGCCGCCTGATAGCGAAGTCGGCCGCGTCGGGGCCGCCGGCCGTCGACACTGCCGTCTCGTACTCGACTGCGATCTCGATCTCTCCGGCGTTGGTCGTCATCGCTGCCGTCCTATCTGGCCCACGGTCCAGGTTCAGTTAACCCGTACCACCCGATGATACGTCCAAGACGCCGCCCGGCTGCCTGAGCAGTTGCTTCTCGGCCTGCACTCGCACCGGAAGGCCGAAGATGTCGATGAAACCTACGGCCGAGGATTGGTCGTAGATGTCGCCTTCGTCGTAGGTCGCAAGCGAGTACTGGTAGAGGCTGTTGGCGCTCTCGACGCCGACCGTCACCGCCTGGCCCTTGTAGAGCTTGAGCCGCACATTTCCGGTCACGTGGCGCTGCATCGATGCCGTCAGCGCGGCCAAATCCTGGTGCAGTCCGGTGAACCACAGCCCGTCATAGATCAGATCGGCGTAGTCGTGCGTGAGCCGGTACTTGATTCGCAGCTGCGCCTTCGAGAGCGTCAGCGTCTCCAGCGACTCATGCGCGACCCGCAGCGCAGTCGCTGCTGGCGCCTCATAGACCTCACGCGATTTGATACCCACGAGGCGATCTTCGATCATGTCGATCCGGCCCACCCCGTTCGCTCCGGCGACATCGTGGACCCGGCTAATCAGCGTGACCGGATCGAGTTCCTCACCATCAAGCGAGACGGGTCGTCCGCGCTGGAATCCGATCTCGATATAGGTCGGCTCGTCGGGCGCGTCCTCTGGATTCACTGTCCACTCCCAGACGTTGGCCGGCGGCTCGGTCCAGGGATCCTCGAGCGGGCCCGCTTCGATCGATCGGCCCCAGAGGTTCTCGTCGGTCGAGTATTGCTTGTCAACGCTGACCGTGATCGGGATATTGTGCGCCTGGGCGTAGACGATCTCGGATTCGCGGGTGGTCAACTCCCACTCGCGCACGGGCGCCAGGATGCGCAGGTCGGGCGCGAGCGCCTGGACCGAGACATCGAAGCGCACCTGGTCGTTGCCTTTGCCGGTGCAACCATGCGCGACGGCCGTCGCGTTGTGTTCTCGCGCGACATCGACCAGCGCCTTGGCAATCAACGGACGAGCGAGGGCGGTGGCGAGCGGGTAGCGGCCCTCGTAGAGCGCGCCGGCCATCAGGGCTGGGAAGCAGAAAGAGCGGGCAAAGTCCTCGCGCAGGTCGAGCATCTCGAAGGCGATGGCGCCGGCGGCATAGGCGCGAGACTCGAGCTCTTCGTCAGCCTCGAGGTAGCCCATGTCGGCGGTCATGCAGATCACTTCCCAGCCGCGTTCGGTCAACCAACGGGTGACGACCGACGTATCCAGCCCGCCCGAGTAGGCCAGCACCACTCGCTTGTCTTCAGTTCGTCTTGGCACCCGGGTCTCCCAACTGCTTCGAGTCCGGCCGGTGGATGTGCTATTCCGCAATTGACGCCAGGGCGTCGTCGATGATCTCGATGGCCTGACCGATTTCCCGTTCCGAGATGGTCAGCGGCGGTACCAGGCGCAGCACGTTGGGCTTGACCACGTTGCAAAGCAGCCCGCGATCGCGAATCGCCGCGACCAGCGCCGGTCCGACATCGGCGCTGAGTTGCACGGCGACGAGCAGTCCCTTGCCGCGCACGTGATCGATCAACGGATGGCGATCTTCGAGCGCGCGCAGTCCGGACATCAACTGGTCGCCGCGAGCCTCGGCCTGCGCAGGGATGTCCTCCTCGGTGATCACGCGCAGCGTCTCCAGGGCGACCGAGGTCGTGAACGGCTGACCGCCGAAGGTCGTGCCGTGGTCGCCCGCTTCGAGGATGTCCCCGCGCTGGTTCGCCACGATCGCGCCTATCGGCACGCCGCTGCCCAGGCCCTTGGCCAGGGCCATGACATCGGGCTGGACATCCTCGTGCTGCCAGGCGAACAGCTTGCCCGTGCGGCCGATGCCGGTCTGGACTTCGTCGAACATAAGCAGCAGGTCGTGGTCGTCGCAGATCTTGCGCAGGGCGACGAGATAGCCATCGTCGGCGACGTTGACGCCGCCCTCGCCCTGTAGCGGCTCGACCAGGATGGCGGCGGTCTGCGGTCCCACGGCGGCGCTCACGGCGTCCACGTCGTTGAAGGCCACGTGACGGAAGCCGTCCAGCGGACCGAACGGTTCGCGGTAGCGCGGATTTCCGGAGGCGTTGACCGAGGCCAACGTACGGCCGTGGAACGCTTCATCCATGACGATGATCTCGTCGGCGCCGCCGCGCCGCGTCTGGCCCCACTTGCGGCCGATCTTGATTGCGCCCTCGGTCGCCTCGGCGCCGCTGTTGCAGAAAAAAATGCGGGTCATGCCCGACTGCTCGAGGATCAGGTCCGCGAGGTCGAGCTGAGGAAGCGTGTAGAAGTAGTTTGAGACGTGCAGCAGCGTCTCGGCCTGGCTCTTGATCGCGTCCACGATCCGCGGGTGGCAGTGACCAAGATTGTCGGCGGCGATGCCGGCGACAAAGTCGAGATACTCGTTGCCCTCGTCGTCCCAGACCCTCGAGCCTTCGCCGCGCACCAGCGTGACCGGCAACCGACCCGCCGACATCATGAAGACGGCGGACTCGCGCTCAGCAGTGGTGGGCATGGTCACATCTCCGGAAACGCCAAGAGGCAGGGTCGGTCCAACTCAGACTACGCGAGGCATTCACGCGCGTCTATGAAGTCTGAAGCGCTGTGCATAGCTCGCTATGTCGTCATTCCCGCGCAGGCGGGAATGACGGAACAGGCATAGGAG
>JAPPBK010000422.1 GCA_026705105.1 Chloroflexota bacterium
TGTTCGTCGGCGGGGAGGAGTTGCACCACGGGATCGTCGGCATTGTCGCCGGACGACTGGCCGACCAGTGGTCGCGGCCGGCGTTCGCCTGGTCGCTGGTGGATGGCGAAGCGCGAGCTTCGGGCCGCAGCGCCGCCGGCTTCGATCTCGTGCGAATGCTCGACGGGTCCCGCGAGCTTCTGCTCCGAGGCGGCGGACACGCGATGGCGGCGGGATTCTCCGCGCTGCCGCAGCACCTGGGCGCGCTGGTGGCGCGCTTCAACGAGTCGGCCCAGTCGCAACTCGATGCCGGCGACGCCGGCGCGTGGGCCGCGCTGGAGGGTCGGACGGAAGTCGATGCCCAGGTGCCGCTCACGGCGTTGACACCCGGGGTTGTGCACTGGATCGAACGCCTGGCGCCGTTCGGCGAGGGCAATCCCGCGCCGGTATTTCTCAGCAACGAGGTCACCGTGCGCGGCGTCAAGACGGTGGGGCAGGACGGCGCGCACCTGCGGCTCGACCTGGACGGCTGGTCGGCGATCGGGTGGCGGCTGGGCAAGGCGGCGACGGCGGTCGAATCACGAGTCGACCTCGTCTGGCGACTGCGTCGCGGCCTCAGAGGCCGACCCGAGCTGGAGGTCCTGGATTTGTCGGTGAGCAGCTCGGACGGGTAGCCGTTCCATGGCGTCTACTGCGGACTGGCGGGTCTGTCGTCCGCGGCGGCGCAGGCAGCTGCATCGGTTAGCCTGATTCAGATTCGGCGGGACGCTTCGGAGATGGTTGAGAGGGTTGTCACCATGACTGTTCGCAACGTTGGAGTGGTAGGACACCAGGGCGCGGGCAAGACGACGCTGGTCGAGTCGCTGGCGTTCGCAATCGGCGCGACCACGCGGTTGGGACGGGTGGAGGACGGCAACACGATCTCGGACTACGACACCGAGGAGCAGGAACGTGGGATGTCGATTTCGACCTCGCTGGTGTCGCTCGAGCACGAGGGAGTTCGACTGAACCTGCTGGACGCGCCCGGCTACGCCGACTTCATCGGCGAGCTGGTGGCGGCGATGTCGGTGGTGGACGCGGTGATTGTGGTCGTGGACGCCTCCTCGGGCGTCCAGGTGGGGACCGAAGCGGCGTGGCGGATGGCCGGCAAGCGCGGCATTCCCCGCGCCGTGGTGATCTCGCGGCTCGACCGCGACAACTCTTCGTTCGAGGACGCGCTCGCCTCGGTCCAGTCGATTCTCGGCTCCGAGTGCCAGCCGCTCTACCTGCCCAACGGCTCGGAATCGTCCTTCAGCGAGCTGATCGACGTACTGGGCGACGCCGACGCTGATGGCCGCGACGGTCTGATCGAGCAGATCGTCGAGTCCGACGAAGACCTGATGATGCTCTACCTGGAGGATGAGGCGATCGAGGAGGACGACCTGCGGTCGGCGCTGAAGACCGCGGTCCTGGCGGGTTCGCTGGCCCCGGTGCTGCCGAACTCGGCGGTCAACGGCGTAGGCGCCACCGAGCTGCTGCGCCTGCTCAATGAGGTGTTCCCTGACCCGTCGGAAGCGCCGACGATCATGGAGGGCGTCGAGGACAGCGGCGACGTGTCGGCGTTCGTATTCAAGACCACGGCCGACGAATTCGTGGGACGCCTGTCATACCTGCGCGTCGTGTCCGGCACAGTGACCAGCGACGCACATCTCGACAACGCGCAGAGCGGGGAGGACGAGCGCCTGGCCGGACTGTCGCGCGCGACCGGGAAATCGTTGACCGCGGTGAGCGAGCTGGCCGCAGGCGACATCGGCGTGGTGACCAAGCTGCAGCACACAACCACCTTCAACACGCTGCGGACCAAGGGCACCGACCTGGTTCTGCCGGCCCCGGAGATGCCATTGCCTATCTTCGCCGCCGCCGTCGAGCCGAAGACCAAGGCCGATGTGGACAAGCTCGGGCCATCGCTGGCCAGACTGGTCGAGGGTGATCCGACGCTGCAGATCGAACGAGACCGCGACTCCGGTGAGACGATCCTCAGCGGGCTGAGCGAGTCGCACGTCCAGCTCTCGGCCGGTCGCCTGTTCAGCAAGTACCACGTCGAGGTCGAGATCAAGGATCGCCGCGTGCCCTACCGAGAAACGGTAACCACGACCGGCCAGGCCGAGTACCTGCACAAGAAGCAGACCGGCGGCAGCGGCCAATACGCGCGCGTCGCCCTGCGAGTCGAGCCGCAGCCACGCGGGTCCGGCTTCGAGTTCAGCGACGAAATCGTCGGCGGCGCGGTTCCGCGCAACTACATCCCGGCGGTCGAGAAGGGCGTCGTCGAGTCGCTGCCGCGCGGCGTCTTCCCGCTCACCGACCTGCGGGTCACGCTCTACGACGGCAAGCACCACGACGTCGACTCGTCGGAAATGGCGTTCAAGCTGGCGGCCTCGCAGGCGCTCAAGGAGAGCGTCTCCTCGGCCAGGCCGATCCTGTTGGAGCCGATTCAGACATTCCGCATCACCGCGCCGGAGTCCTCCACGGGCGACATCATCAGCGACCTCAACTCGCGCCGCGCGCGGGTGCTGGGCATGGAACCGGCCGACGAGCCGCCCGGCTCATCGGTCGTGATCGCCGAGGGTCCGATGGCCGAGTTCCTGCATTACGCAACCGATCTGCGCTCGATGACCGGCGGTCGGGGCACCTTTACCTGGCAGTTCGACCGCTACGACCAGGTACCGCAACACGTCGCGGAGAAGGTCCGTCAGGACGCCGAGGCGGCCGCTGCGGGCTGAGGTCGCGTTCGCTTCCCCTCTCCCCCGCTCTGCGGGGGAGATGCCGAAGGCCTGCCCCCCGCGAAGGCGGGGGCAGAAGGGGGGCGCGCTTCATTCGCCGCCTTCCAGCGGCCTGAGCTCGAAGACCATCCGAACCCTCGATGTCACGGTCTCGCTGCCGCTGAAAACAGGTGTGGGCTCGAGCGACTCGTCGGCCATTGCAGCTTCGGCGGACTCCAACGTGGTCCGTGAAGCAGTCAGATTGCTGACCGGACTGAGTTCAACGACTCTGACGATCTCGTAACCCATGTGCTCGGCGATCGCATCGGCGGTTGCCTGGGCGTCGTCGATTGCGTCCAGCAAGGAGCAACAAGCGCGCCGACGCCCATCGGCCCATAGAGCTTGTGCCCGGACATCGAG
>JAPPBK010000470.1 GCA_026705105.1 Chloroflexota bacterium
CATGCGGATGTTCCCGCCTACTCCGAGCTCGGTCCGTCCGATCACGTAGATGCGGTCGTCGCCAATCGCGATGTCGACCGGGAACGTCGTCACTCGCCGCATCCCTAGCACCCGCTCATACGGATACCCGGCCCGCAGCAATGCGTGTGGAAATGCCATGTCAGTACCCCTAGTTCACCAACATCGTCTGCTCGAACGGCTGCACCTGCTCGAACTCGCCGACCACGATCTCCTCCGGCTCAACGCCCATCCACTGCTCCAGCATGGTGCCGTAGATGCCGCGGAAATCGATCGTGTGGTAGAGGTCTTCGCCGTTCAGCCAGTCCTTGGGATCGATCGACGGATACTCGGCGTAGAGACCGCCCTTGACGTGCTCGCCGATGATGAACGCGCCGCCGCCGGAACCGTGGTCGGTCCCCGAGCCATTGTCCTTCATCCGACGTCCGAACTCGGTGAAGACGAGGATCGAGACCTCCTCCGCCGCGTCGTGCTCGCGCAGGTCGGTCATGAAGTCGTCCAGCGCGCCCGACACGTCGCGCAGCAGGCCCGGATGCACCGGCGGCTGGTGCGAGTGCGTGTCGTAGCCGATGTGGTTGGTGTAGAAGACCCGCGTGCCCAGACCGGCCGTGTGAATCCGCGCCACATCGCGCAGCGCCTTGGCGATCGGATTCGCGCCGTACTCGACCGACGACTCGTACATTCCCGGCACCGGGGCCAGCAGGTCGGCGCCGGCCAGCGAGTCGGTCCCGGTCTGGCGCAGATAGTCCATGACCATCCCCGCGCCGATCGCCGGCGTGTACATCCGCTTGAAAATCTCCAGGTCGCGGTTGCGATCTTCCTCCGCCTGGATGTCCGGCATCAGGCCGTAGTTGTCCAGGTCGCCCACTGAGGTCGCGGTTACGCCCGGCGCAGCCATCGCGCGCGGCAGCCCGCGTCCGATGTTGACGCCCGTCAGCGGATTCTCCGACTCCGGATCGAGCCGCTGGATCAGCTTGGCCACCCAGCCCTCGGTCGAGATCCGGTCCGGCTCGCAGGTGTGCATGATGTCCATGCCGCGGAAGTGCGAGCGCGACGAGTTCGGATAGCCGATCCCCTGGATCACCGCCACGTCGCCGGCGTCGTACATGCCCTTCAGCCGTTCGGCGGCCGGGTTGAAGCCGAGCGTGTCGTCAATCGGCATCACCTCGTCCTCGGGCACGCCGACCAGCGGCCGCGAGTCGTAGTAGTGACCGTTGGTATACGGCACCAGCGTGTTCATGAAGTCGTTTCCGCCCGAAAGCTGGACGATGACCAGGACTGGATCCTTGTGTCCATTGCCGCTCATGCTGGTTGTTCCTTTCTCTTGCTTGTCGGCGTCGGGAGGGGTCCCCCTCAGCCGTCGGCAGCTCCCCCCGCGAAAAGGAGCAGGGAGGGTCTAGGCGAACTGATACTCCGGCGAGGCAATCACCAGGCGCAGCGCCTGGGCCGCGCGCTGACCGACCGCATCGCGATCCTCGTCGCTGTCGTAGGCCAGCTCACCGCCGGCCGACGCTGCTTCGAGCAGCGCCTCGCGCGTGTTGTCCGACACGACCAGCGGACCGGCGATATCGAGCGCCGCATCCACCAGCTCGTCGGGACCGCTCGCGCCGCGCTCTTGCAGTCTGCTGACCAGCTCCTGCACGACCGGCGTCGACGGATCGGAAACCAGCTTGGAAGCGAAGTTGATCCGCTCCATCAGTGTGCCGCCGTCGATCCATTCCTTGCCCGTGTGCCAACCCTCGACCGAGGGCGGGTCCATCAGCGTCTGACCCATCGCGCCCATCGTCAGGTGCAGGTTCCACATCTCCGGCGCCGGCATGCCCAGCTTGCCCGAGAGCTTGTACGCCCCCGCGACCCACTCCGCCGGGCACTTGACCCGCTCGTGGCGCTCCTGCGTGAACCACTCGGCGTTGAACAGCACGCGCATCACCGCGCGCAGGTCGCCGTTCGACTCGGCGAAGGCCGAAGCCAGTTCGTCCACCGCCGCCGGATTGCCCGGCTCCGTCACCGACCAGGCCGACACGCCCGGCTCGTCCTTGACAAAGAAGTTGTACAGGTGCCGGCCGATGAAGCGGCCGGTCGCCGGCTGCTGGACGATGATGTCGATGATGTCGTCGCCGTTCCAGTTGCCGGTCTGGCCCAGGAACGTCTTCTCCGAGTCGTCGTGCAGATCCTCGCGGTAGACGAAATGCGACGGGTAGCCGCCGTGCGGATACAGCGGAATCGGCTGCTCGAACGTCCAGCCGGTGAAACTGTAGGCGGCCGCCTTGATGTCGTCTTCGGTGTAGTTGCCGACGCCCATCGAGAACAGTTCCAGCAGTTCGCGGCCGTAGTTCTCGTTCGGCGCGCCCTTGACCGACTCCACGTTGTCGAGCCAGTAGATCATCGCCGGATCGCGCGACAGTTCGCCCAGCAGCACGCGCATATTGTCAAGGCCGTGGTCGCGGAACATCTGGATGTGCACCGGCATCGACGGCCCGTGCTCCGACTTGAACCAGGCCGTCGCAAAGACGTGGTGCCAGAACAGCGCCATCTTCTCCCGCAACGGCGACTCCGAGTTGACCATCCAGTAGATCCAGCGCGCGCTCCAGGGCCACGGCGTGTCCGAGTTGGCCAGCGACGGGAAGTAGCGGAAGATCAGATCGTCGTCCTCGTCCGCAGACGGAGGCGGATTGATCAGGTCCTCGACGATGTCGGCGTAGGGTCGCTGCGCCAACTCGTCGAGCTCGGCAGGCGTCGCCCCCGCTCCCGCGCGACGCATCAGGTGAGCGACCAGCGCTCGTTGGTCGTCAGACATCAGACACCTCTCCAAACACTCCAGAAACTCCGTCAGCGAGTACGCAGGAACCCTCAAGCCCCCGCCATCGCTCTACAGCCGCAATATAGGACATCGGCAACGCCAGTCCCTGCTTCACGCAGGGACCCGCTCGGTTCCCCTCTTCCTCCGCATCGCGGGGGGGAGATGCCGCACAGCCCATTCCCCTCTCCCCCCGCGAAGCGGGGGGAGATGCCGAAGGCAGAGGGGGGCTCCCCCACGCCATCGCTATAATGCGCAGCAGATTCAACAGTTCCCACTGCCTGGAGTGCTCCATGAGCCTGCACAAGACTTCCGG
>JAPPBK010000115.1 GCA_026705105.1 Chloroflexota bacterium
GGATCGAGTGGAGCAAACTGATGAAGGTCGTGTTCTTCGAAGAGGTCGAGGGGACAGCGCTGGTCGGGGAAGTCAAGGAAGTCAAGAACGGATTCGCGCGCAACTACCTGCTGCCGCGAGGCCTGGCCGGACCGACCACGCAGAACAACCTGTTCCGCGCGGAGCGCCTGGCCCAGGCGGACGCGATTCGACAGGAGAAGCTGGACGGCGAGGCCAGCCCGGTCGCCCTGGCGATTGCGGGGCAGGAGCTGACCTTCGAGGCGCGAGTCGGCGAGCAGGGTCGGCTGTTCGGCTCGATCACGGCGCGCGACATCGCCGAGCGGCTGACCGAGATCGCGTCGGCCAGCTTGCCCGAGGCGGTGATCGAACATCGCCAGGTGCTGCTGGCGCAGTCGCTGCGCTCGTTGGGCACCGAAGATGTTCGAGTGCGGCTGACGCGCAACGTCTCGGCCGAGGTGCGGGTGACGGTCGAACCGGATGCGGACAGCGCCGAGCTGAGCTTCGACGAAGTGGTGGCGGAGGTCGAGGAGGCCGAGGCGGTCGAGCAGGAAGGCGCCGAGACCGAGGATGCCAACGAGGACGCGGACTCCGAGGAGTAGGCGGCCGCGCCCCTTCCTCGTCCCCTGACAACCTTCGTGCACTGACGACGGAGGCCAGTCATGGTCTCCTCTGATCCGACCTACGACGAGCAGGCTGCGGCCGGCCGAGGCAACGGGCGCGGGCGGAGCACGCCGCGCGGCGTGCCGCAGGACCAGTCGGCTGAGGAGGCGGTGCTGGGGGCAATTCTGGTCGAGCCGGGCGTCTACGAGCGGCTCGCGGGAGTGCTCGAGCCGAACGACTTCATGGACCCGCGGCACCGGGCGATCTTCGCCGCGGTGCTGGCGGTGTTTGAGCGCTACGAGGCGATCGATCAGATCACGGTGGCGGCGGAACTGTCCAACCGGGGACGGCTGCAAGAGGCCGGCGGACAGGCCTACCTGAACGAACTGGTCTACGAGCTGCCGGCGACGGTGGGCGCGGAGCACTACGCGCGGTTGGTCCAGCGGGCGGCGACATATCGCGACATGATTCGCGCCGCCGGCGAGATCGGCGAACTCGCCTACCAGGCGGACCCGAACGTGGGCGAGTCGCTGACCCGCGCGGTGGAGCTGATCTACGGGATTCGCGGGGCGGACCGGCGGCAGGACTTTCGCATCCTGGAAGACCTGCTGAGCGATGTGCTCGGTGAAGAGGGAGACGCGGAGGCAGGGGTCGACGGACCGACGCGGACGGGCTTTGCCGATCTGGACAAGCTGCTCAATGAGGGCATGCACGATTCGGACCTGGTGGTGCTGGCGGCGCGTCCCTCGGTGGGCAAGTCGGCGCTGGCCCTCACGGTCGCGCGCAACGCGGCGATCGGGCAGACATTGCCGGTGGCGATCTTCTCGCTGGAAATGTCGGCGGAGCAGGTGGCGTCGAGGCTGGTCTCGTCCGAGTCGCGAGTCGAGCAGTCACGCCTGCGGCTCGGCCGCCATACGGAAGAGCAGGGCGGCAGGATCTCACAGGCCATCGGACTGTTGAGTCGAGCCGAGATCTACATCGACGACACGGCGGGACAGTCGCTGGCCGAGATTCGGGCGAAGTCGCGGAACCTGCACACACGTCTGCAGGAACGGGCGCATCGACAGGGCGAGGATCGGGCTGGATTGGGACTGATCATCGTCGATCACATTCAGCTCGTGCATGGCTTCGCGCGAGCGATGAGCGACACGAATCGGGTCAGTGAGATCTCGTTGATTTCGCGGACCCTGAAAGAAATCGCGCGGGAGCTGCAGGTGCCGATCCTGGCGCTGTCGCAGTTGTCGCGAGCGGTCGAGCGCCGACACCCACCGGTGCCGCAGCTCTCCGATCTGCGAGAGAGCGGCTCGATTGAGCAGGATGCCGACGTAGTGATCTTCATCTATCGCGAAGACATGTACGAGCGGGAGGACTACCAGGACGACCTGGTCAGCGACGCCTCGCGGATGGGCGATCACGAGATTGCGCAGCTCCTGGTGGCCAAGCATCGGCACGGCGCGGTCGGTCGGGTCGATGTGCGGTTCGTCTCGACGATCGCCAAGTTCGAGGATTTCTACGCCCAGCCGGAGCCGGGAATCGATGAGTTCTGATGGCGTTTGACGGATTTGCCTCGGGCGCTCCGATGACGGTTCTGCCGCAGGCGCTGCTGCGCGACCTGGTCCCCGGCATGATCGATCCTGCTGAGTTGATCGTGACGCTGTACGCGATGGACTTGATCGGCGGGCAGCGCAGGTTCCCTCGGCGAGTCCGGGCGGCCGAGCTGAGGGAACAACGGCCGTTGATCGACGCGCTGGCTGGTCTGTGTGTCGATCGGGAGGTCGACGAGGCGTACGAGGATGGGCTGTCGGCGGCGTTGCGGCGCGGCTCGTTGTTGCTCGGCCGCATGCAATCGGAGGGCAGGTGGACCGATTGGCTGGCGTTGAACGACGCCGACGGGCGGCGCGCGCTGGAGTCGGCTTCGATGCCGCCGGCGTCCGCTCGGGTGACCGGGCGGGATTCGGCATACAGTTCGGCGCCTGAGATCTGGCAGAGTGCGTTTGGGACGCCGATGCCGCCGATCCTGACGGAGGAGCTGAAAGCGGCCGAGGCGCGCTACGGCGCGGATTGGTTGCATGACGCGTTCGTTGAGGCGGCTGCCAACAACGCGCGTAGCTGGCGCTACGCGCGGGCGATCCTCGAGCGCTGGGAGACGGAGGGACGCGATGGCGGAGATGCAACGACTGGGGCCGCTGCTGGCGGACTGGAGTCGTCGCGCTACCGGCACCTCTTCCGGGAGTGAAGAGGAGCTCCTGGAGCGCGACGAGTCCCTCTGGGTCGCCGAGGGGGCGGCGGACTGCGACGTCTGCGGCGGGGCCGGCTATGTGCGGGTCGCGCGGCCGGTGGGCGATCCCGAGTTTGGACGGGTCCAACCCTGCGAATGCCGTCGCCTGGAGCAGGAAGCGCGAGCAGCCGAGCGCTTGCAGCGGTTGAGCAACCTGGGTCCGTTGACTGACGCTCGACTGACGGAAGATCAGGCGGCGGCCGGGCCTGCATTGGCAGCCTGCGCCTTCGCCGACGAAGCGGACGACC
>JAPPBK010000443.1 GCA_026705105.1 Chloroflexota bacterium
GCTTCGTCGGTCTCTGGGTCCTTGAGGATGTCGAAGCCGCACATGAAGCCGAGGCCGCGAACGTTGCCGATGTGCGGATTCTCAGTCAGGCGTTGGAGGCCGGAGAGGAGCTGGTCACCTCGGGCGGCGGCGTTGGCAACCAGGTTCTCGTCCTCGAAGATCTGCAGGTTGCGCAGCCCGACGGCGGCGCCGGTGGCGTGGCCCGAGTTGGTGTAGGCGTGCATGAACTTGCCGGGACCGTCGGTGATCGTCTCGTGGACCTCCTTCGACCAGACGGCTGCGCCCATCGGCACGTAGCCGGAGGTGATCGCCTTGGCGATCGACATCATGTCGGGCTGGACGTCGAAGTGCTCGAGGGCGAACCACTTTCCGGTGCGGCCGAAGCCGGTGATCACTTCGTCGACGACGAGCAGCACCTCGTAGCGGTCGCAGACCTCGCGCAGACGGGGGAAATAGTCCTCAGGCGGCGGGTAGACGCCGCCCGCGCCCTGGACCGGTTCGGCGATCACGGCGGCGACCGAGTCTGGGCCTTCCTGCTCGATCGTGGCGACGATGTTGTCGATCATCAGGTTGCCGCTGTCGATCCGTCCGCCGCCGGTCGGCACGGCATTGGGTGTGGCGGCGTTGATGATGTCGGGCACCGGACGGCCGAACTGGGGCTTGAAGACTTGCATCCCGGTGGCGGCGGTCATGGCGACGGTGTTGCCGTGATAAGCCTCGACTCGGGTGATGATCTTCTGCTTCTCCGGGCGGCCCTTCTGAATCCAGTAGAAGCGGGCGGCCTTGACGTTGGTCTCGTTTGACTCGGAGCCGGAGTTGGTGAAGTAGACCGCCTGCATGTTGTCGTAGGCGAGTTCGATCACCTTCTTGGCCAGGCGGATGGCCGGCTCGTTGGTGTAGCCCTCGTAGGAGTTGGAGAAGCCGAGCTTGGACATCTGCTCCTTGGCCGCTTCGCCGAGCTCCTCGCGGCCGTGTCCGACGGCGACGTTCCAGAGCGCGGCCAGACCGTCGATGTACCGCTTGCCGTCGGCGCCGTAGATGTAGACGCCTTCTCCGCGCTCGAAGAGCACCGGTTCCTGGTGGAAGTCGGGGTGGAAGAGCGGGTGGACCCAATGGTTGAGGTCGTCTTCGACGAGGGCGCGGTACTGAGCGTTGTCCATTGCGTGGCTCCGACTGTGCGGTGGGTCGATTGGCTCAGGCTATTGGCAAGTCACTTAGCGGGATAGCAACTCGGCCACGAGGGAGCGCGTGACCTCGCGGTCATCCCAGGGTTCGACGCGGTCGGCGTAGATCAGCGTCGGTTCTGCGCCTTTGCCCGCGATCAGGACGAGATCGTCGGGCTGGGCGAGCGACATCGCACGGCGGATCGCCTCTCGGCGATCGGGCTGTTTGTCGAGTGACGTGCCGCCTGCCTCGGCGAAGTGTGCGGCGATCTCCTCGACCATCTCTACCGGGTCCTCGGAGCGGGGGTTCTCGTTAGTAATCACAGTGTGGTCAGCGTGGCGGGCGGCCGCGGCGGCCATGCTCGACTTGCGGATCGGGTCGCGTTCGCCGGCGACGCCAAAGACGAGGATCAGACGGCCATCGACATGCGGCCGGAGTGTCTGTAGCGCGAGTTCGAGCGCGGGCCCGGTGGCGGCGGCGTCGACAATGACGGTGAAGGGCTGACCCTCATCAACCGGCTCCATGCGTCCGGGGACCGGTCGCAGGTTGTTCAGCGCGTGTTGGATCGCCACGGGTCCGACGCCGAGGCTCCAGGCTGCGCCGGCCGCGAGGGCGGCGTTGCCGAGGTTGTAGTCGCCCGGCAGTGGCAGGCGCGCGCCGAGTGCTCCGGCGGGGGTGACGACGCGGACATCGGAACCTCGGGAATCCTGGGAGCCGGCGAGGATACTGACGTCGGCCATGGCGTCGGGGGTTGCGGTTGCGATCACGGTCTGTTGAGCGTGGGCGGATGCGATGGCGTCGCGGAGCGGGTCTTCGGCTCGGACGACGGCGGCGGGAGGGGCGGGGAGCCCCCCTCTGCCTTCGGCATCTCCCCCCGCTTCGCGGGGGGAGAGAGGCACCTGGTGGTCGTCGAGACTGTGGAACAGCTTGAGCTTGGCGGCGAAGTATTGCTCTCTGGTTCCGTGGAAGTCGAGGTGGTCGTCGGAGAGGCCGGTGAAAACGGCTGTTTGGGTGTTGATCTGGTCGGCGCGGTGCAGTTCGAGGGCGTGGGAGCTGACCTCGAGGACGGCTTGGGTGTCGCCGGCGGCGACCATCTCCGCGAGCTTGGCCTGGATGATGTCGGCCTCGGGCGTGGTCTCGCCGGTTTCGTTGCGCGACCATTTGCCGCCGACATGAAACTCGATGCCGTTGAGCAGGCCGGTCGAGTGTCCGGCGGCGGAGAGCATGGCATGAGTGAGATAAGTGGTGGTTGACTTGCCGTCGGTGCCGGTGACGCCGACCACCGTGAGTGTGCGCGCTGGATGGTCGTGAAAGGCGGCGGCGATAGCCGGCAGCGCCGAGCGAGTGTCGTCAACGCTGACGATGGGGGTGCCCGGGTTTGCGTCGGCGATTGGTTGCCAGTAGGCCTGGCGGTCGGATTGGACGATGAGCGCGGCCGCTCCGTTCGCGATTGCCGCGTCGAGGTACTGGTGGCCGTCGACGGTGAAGCCGGGGAGGGCGACGAAAGCTGCTCCGGGCGTGACGGATCGGGAGTCCTGGGTGACGCCGGTCACAGCCACATCGCTATCGCTGAGATGTTGACCGGCCGGGACGATGGACTGAAGGGTGCGTGACATGACTAGGTGTCAGGCTATGGTTTTGCGTGCTTACGGAGGGGCGACCCTCGTGGTCGCCCGTGAATCGCCTGTGTTTTGACAGGAGCGAGACCCCGAAGGGCAGCCACGAGGGCTGCCCCTACGGGATGGCGCTGGACGTCGGATAGCCAGGCCGCCTGTAAGCCGGGTTCTGTGCCCGATGCCCGGGTTGCGCCGAGCGTCGGGCGGCGGCCATCCATCTGGGACGGCGGTTACCCGCCGCCTCGAGCGACCTACCCGGAGGCGGCCCGGGACGAGCCATCGCCTCCCTATTTGGTCTTGCTCCAGGCGGGGCTTGCTCAGCCGGCCGGTCACCCGACCGC
>JAPPBK010000457.1 GCA_026705105.1 Chloroflexota bacterium
CAAGGCCGGACTCGACCGGATCGACCTGATTGAGAAACTGAGGCAGGGCACCGCCCGACCGTATATGGGATTGGCTGACATATTCCTTGCCAGGCAGTGGGAGAACCCGACCTCAACGACGTACATCGCCGAGAAGGACATGGCCCTCGCGCTGCAACTCGCGCGTGAGCAGCAGGTCGCGATGCCCGTCGCCGGCGCCGTCCACCAGACCTACCTGGCAACCCTGGCCGCCGGCATGGGCGAACTGCACCACTACTCAACCCTCGACCTGCTGGAACAGATTGCAGGAGTCGAGGTGGCTCCAACTGAACCGCAGGAAAAGTAGCCGACTACCAGGCGTCGACCGGGTGTTTCTTGACTGGCGACAGCGGCGCGCGTGGCGTCATCCTGAGCATTGAGATCAACACATTCCGCGTCTCCTCCGGCGCAATCACGTCGTCGAACTCATAGCGCCGGCCGGCGTTGATCGCGGAGTTCCTCTCTCGCATGTCGTTGGCCCACTCATCGCGCAGGCGCTTCGCCTCCGCCGGGTCCTCCCGCTCAACCTCGCGGATCCGGTCCCGGTTGACCAGCAGCGACGCTCCTTCCAGCCCCATCCCGCCCGACTCGGCCGTCGGCCATGCCAGCCGGATGTCGCGCGGCGCATAGGAGTTGCCCATCGCCGCCGGACCCAGACCATACGCCTTGCGCAGTTGGATCGTGTAGAGCGGCACCGTGCGATTCTGGTGCGCGATGATTGGGCGGGCGTGGTGCCTCGCGATTCCCGCCTCCTCCGCCGGCCGGCCAACCATGTAGCCGGGATTGTCAACCAGCGAGACCATCGCAATCTCATGCGCGTCGCAGAGCTGGACGAAGCGGGCAATCTTGTCGGACGCGTTCGAGTCGATCGCACCGGCAATCACCGATAACGGTTGATTGGCGATGATCCCTACCGAACGTCCGCCCAGCCGGGCCAGCGCCGTGATCAGTTGCGGCGCCCAGGTCGGACGAAGCTCGAAGACCGAGTCACGATCCATGATCGCGCGGATCACGCGACGCATGTCGTACGCCCGTCGCCGATTCGACGGCACGATCCCGCGAATCCGCTCTGCCCACGAATCCGGCTCGCCATCGGGCAGGTCGTAGAGGAAGTAGCGGAGGTACCTCCCTGCCGCGTCAATCGCTTCGGCCTCGGTCTCGACCATCAGGTCAATTCCGCCGACCCGATCGTGCATCTCCGCCGGTCCAATCTCGTCCGGCGTCAGCTTCAGTCCCATCGCCCCTTCGACCAGCGGCGGTCCGCCCATGCCGATTGCCGAGTCCCGCGTCGCCACGATGAAGTCGGACAAGCCGGCGATGGACGCGTTGCCGGCGAATGAGCGCCCGGACACCACCGACACTGTCGGCACCCAGCCCGACAACACAGCCATGCCGTCGAAGGTGCCCCAGCGGCCGGTCAGGCCTCGCTGCGACCCGGCCAGGTCATGCGCCCTGGCGCCGCCGCCGTCCGCGAAGGTGATCAACGGCCAGCGTCGGTCGTGGACGAGCTCCAGGAGTCGGTCGAACTTGCCGTGATTCAGCGCCGTTTGCGTGCCGCCCTGCACGGTGTAGTCGTAGGACGCAATACCGACCGGGTGCCCGTCCACCGTCCCGAATCCCTGCACCAACCCATCCGCCGGTCCCGACATCGACCTGTTCGCCGGCACCGCCAGCACGCCGTACTCGACGAAGCTACCCTCGTCCAGCACCATCGCGATCCGCTCGCGAGCGGTGAACTTGTCCCTGGCGTGTACCTTCGCGACCGCTTCTGGACGCGCTGTGTCCATCGCCCGAGCGCGTGATTCCAGCACTTCGTTGATGATGTCCTCGTCCATTGGACCAATCCCCTCCGCTGGTACCCTCCGCATACGGTATCCGCACCTGGCATTCGTCCCTTTCTGCAGCACATCTGGAGTCTCGTCATGACGTCACACATCGATCTGGTCGGCCCGATTGTGCGGGAGATTCAGCGGCGCGCGCTCGACGAACCCGACGCATTCTGGTCGGAGGCCGCCGCCAGGATCCCCTGGTTCCGCGAGTGGGACGACGTGTTCGAATGGACGCCGGGAGAGGTGCCTGCCTTCCGCTGGTTCATCGGCGGCGAGACCAATCTTTCCTACGCCTGTCTCGACGCCCAGGTCGAGAGCGGCAACGGCGGCCGCGCCGCGTTGATCGCACTGGACGAGAACGGCGGCCAGCGGGTGTTCACCTACGCGCAACTCCTGCGCAACGTCGAGCGCATGGCCGCATCGCTGCGCGCGATTGGCATCGAGCGCGGCGACCGCGTGGCGATTTACATGCCAACCAACTACGAGGCCATTGCGCTGATGCTCGCCTGCGCCAGGATCGGCGCAGTCCACCTAGTCATCTTCGCCGGCTTCGGCGCGGGCGCGATCGCCGAGCGCGTCAAGCTGGCGGAGGCCAAGGCGATCTTCTGCACCGACTCGACCTACCGGCGCGGGCGCAATGTCCCGCTCGATCACTTCGTCCGCGGCGCGCTGGAGAACGAAGGCGCCGGCGAGATCGTTGAGACCGTCGTCGTCGAACGCCGGCTTCCCGACAGTCCCGACATCGGCGGCGACAAGGAGTTGAGCTGGGATGACTTCCTCGACGCCGGCGTTGACGGGGACGGATCCGTCGCCGCCATGGAAGCCAACGATCCTGCCTACATCCTCGCCACGTCCGGCACGACGGCGCGGCCCAAACTCTGCGTCCACACGCACGGCGGCTATCCGGTCTGGATCGCCAGCCAGGCCGACTGGGTGTTCGACCTGCGGCCTGAGGATGTCTGGTGGGCGACCTCCGACATCGGCTGGGTCGTCGGTCACTCCTACATCGTCTACGGACCCCTGCTGGCCGGCGCGACCACGATCGCCTTCGAAGGCGCGCTTGACTATCCGGACGTGGGCACGTTCTACCGGATCATCGAGGACCACGGCGTGACCGGCATGTTCACCTCGCCGACCGCGATCCGCCTGCTGATGCGCTCCGGCACCGAGCCCGCCGAAGCGGCCGATATGTCCTCGCTGACCCGAGTCTTCTCCGCCGGCGAAGTGCTCAATCCGCCGGCCTGGGAGTGGTTCCAGCACGAGATCTTCG
>JAPPBK010000026.1 GCA_026705105.1 Chloroflexota bacterium
GGATGAGGAGGGCGCATCGGCGATTGGCGAGCTGCGTCACCTGATCGTCAAGCGGGTAATCCAGACGCAGGCGGGTCGGATGATCTTCGCGCAGCTCGCGGCCGAGGAGGAGGTCGCGTGAGAGTCGGCGCGATCGTGCTGGCGGCGGGCAGCAGCAGACGGATGGGCGGAGGCGACAAACTGCTCGCCGAGCTGGCCGGTCGGCCGGTGCTGAGCCGGTCCCTGACAGCGTTCGAGGAGTGTCACGAGGTCGACGATCTGGTGGTCGTGACGTCGGCGGCGAACCGCGCGGCGGTGGCCGAGCTATGCAGCGGCCTGAGCAAGGTTCGGGCGCTGGTCAACGGCGGACGGGAACGGCAGGACTCGGTCTGGGCCGGCCTGTCGGCGCTGCGCGGTGTCGACGTCGTCGCGGTCCACGACGGCGCGCGGCCGCTGATCACGCCCTCCGGCATCGCCGCGTGCATTGCGCGGGCGCAGGATGGAACCAGTGTGATCGCCGGCGGTCCGGCGATCGACACGATCAAGGTGGTGGACGACGGGGAGCGCATCGAGTCCACGCCGGATCGAGCGGCGCTGCGCGCGGTGGCGACGCCGCAGGTCTTCCCGGCGGCCACGCTGCGTCGCGCGCACGAGGCGGCGCAGCGAGACGGCGTGCTGGCGACGGACGACGCGGCGCTGGTCGAGCGACTGGGCGAGCCGGTGTTGGTGCACGATCTGGGCGCGCCCAATCCGAAGATCACCTCGCCCCAGGACTTGCTCATTGCCGAAGCGCTGCTGGGCGTCGGGTCGGAGGCGCGCACGGGTATCGGGATCGACTCGCACCGCTTTACCGAGGGTCGGCGGTTGGTGCTCGGCGGGATCGAGATACCCGGCGAAGCTGGCCTGGCTGGGCACTCGGACGCGGATGTGCTGACGCACGCGATCATCGACGCGTTGCTGGGCGCGGCCGGACTCGGCGACATCGGGGCGCAGTTCGGGACCGGAGATCCGCGCTGGAAGGATGGAGACTCGATGCTGATGCTGTGCGAAGCGGTCTCGAGACTGGCCCAGGCGGGCGCGCGTCCCCAGTCGGTCGATGCCACGGTGATCGCGGAACGCCCCCGTCTGCGTCCGTACATCGAGCGCATGCGCATGCGGCTTTCCGAAGCGCTACAACTTGACATATCAGCGGTCAATGTCGCAGCGACGACCGCAGAGGGGATGGGCGCGCTGGGTCGGGCCGAGGGCATCGCGGCGCATGCCGTCGCGACGGTGCGCGTGCGCCGCGCAGGCAGCGTCGACCGCGATACGGACGTATAGGCTGCTCCTATGGTTCTGCTGCAACGCGTCTCCGACCTCGTGAGCTGGTACTGGTCGTTTGTGGACGACACCTGGACGGACATCCAGTTTGCGATCGAGCGCGATCCGGCGGCCACGTTCTGGCTCGAGGTGCTGCTCGCCTATCCCGGCATTCACGCGCTGATGCTGCACCGGCTGTCGGGCGCGCTGCTGCGCCAGGGGGTGCCGGTGTTGCCGAGACTGTTGTCGCACCTGGGTCGCAACTTCACCGGGATTGAGATTCACCCCGGCGCGCAGATTGCGGCGCCCTGCCTGATCGACCACGGCATGGGCGTGGTGATCGGCGAGACGGCGCGGATCGGTCGGCGCTGCCACCTGCACCAGGGAGTAACCCTGGGCGGCACGTCGACGATGCGCAAGCGCCGGCATCCGACCTTTGGCGATGAGGTGCTGGTCGGCGCCAATGCGTCGATCGTCGGAGCGGTGACGATCGGCACGGGCGCGCGGATCGGCGCCGGCGCGGTGGTGGTCTCGAACGTGCCGCAACACTCCACGGTGGTCGGCGTACCGGGACACGTGGTGGCCTACTACGACCCGGGCGACGATACGGTGCTGCGCCTGCCCGATCCCGAGCATGATCGGATTGAGGCGCTGGAGCAGTCGGTGTCGGAGTTGCGCCTGGAGTTGCTCCAGTTGCGGGAGCAGGCGGCGGCCGCGGAGTCGCGGGCGGGGGAGACGGCGGCGGGGTAGGCGTCGGGCAGCCCCCCTCTGCCTACGGCATCTCCCCCCGCGAAGCGGGGGGAGAGAAGTGGTGGATCCGGCGGCGCTCCTGTCCGCGATGCGGAGGGAGAGAAGTAGCGGAACCGGCGGCGCTCTTGTCCGCGATGCGGAGGGAGAGAAGTGGTGGATCCGGCGGCGCTCCTGTCCGCGAAGCGGGGGGAGAGAGGGATTGGGCCGAGGGTTGATTAGGCTTTGATGGATAGTCGCATTGTGATCCGATTGCGCTTGGGAGTTGGTCCGTGGAGCTGTACAACACATTGACGCGCCGTAAGCAGCCGTTTGAGCCGGTCGACGATCCGATCTCGATGTATGTCTGCGGGATCACGCCGTACGACGACGCGCACTTGGGTCACGCGATGTCGATCATCATCTTCGACACGCTTCGCCGCTTCCTCGAGTGGCGCGGCAGGCGGGTGCGGCTGGTCTACAACTTCACCGACGTGGACGACAAGCTGATCGCGCGGGCGGCGCAGGAGGGGATGACGGTCACGGAACTGGCCGAGCGGCAGATCGCGTCGTTCATGGACGAGTGGCGGGAGCTGGGCATTGCGCCTGCCGATGTGCATCCTCGAGCGACCGAGGAGATCCCGCAGATGATCGACCTGATTGGCGGGCTGATCGAGAAGGGCATGGCCTATCCGGCGGGCGGCGACGTGTACTACCGCGTACGAGAGATGCCGGGCTACGGCAAGCTGTCGGGCCGCTCGTTGGACGACATGATCTCCGCGGAGCCGACAGACATTGGCGTCGACAAAGAGCACGCGATGGACTTCACCCTGTGGAAGGGAGCCAAGCCGGGCGAACCGCAGTGGGAGAGTCCCTGGGGTCCGGGTCGTCCGGGTTGGCACATCGAGTGCTCGGCGATGTCGATTCGCTACCTGGGGAAACAGATCGATCTGCACGGAGGCGGGATGGACCTGATCTTCCCCCACCACGAGAACGAGATTGCGCAGTCGGAGGGATTTTCGGGGCTGGATCCGTTCGTGCGGCACTGGATGCACAACGCGATGATGCAGGTCGGCGGCGAGAAGATGTCGAAGTCGA
>JAPPBK010000024.1 GCA_026705105.1 Chloroflexota bacterium
TCGACGAGGGCTACAACCTCGTCATGCTGATGCGCAAGAAGCAGATCAACGAGTACTACCACCGACTCCAGGTGGTCGGACTCGGCGACCGCCTCGACCGGATGGCGCCCGACATGCGCGAACTGATCACCGTCTAGCGTTCCCTCTCCCCTCGCGAAGCGGGGGGAGATGCCGAAGGCAGAGGGG
Source organism: Chloroflexota bacterium (assembly GCA_026705105.1). GTDB lineage: Bacteria > Chloroflexota > Dehalococcoidia > Bin125 > Bin125 > Bin125. Next base: position 187 of record JAPPBK010000024.1, read on the forward strand.
GGCGGCTCGCCTACTGCCGCAGAGAGTCGAGACAGTTCGACCAAACCCGAACAGCAATCCGCACGGATCGCCCGCAAAGGACTGGAATTCAATGCCGGCACTGTCCCCTGCCCAGAAGATGCGCGCCCAGGTGCGCGGCTGGAGCCCCGAACTGATCGAGCGCGCCGAACACGCGGGCGCGTCCAGTCGGCAGATCGACAACATCCTCAACATCTCGATTGAGCCCAACCGGATCGCCAAGTGGCTGGACTTCATGGAGTCCCAGCCCGATCATCCGTTCAATCAGGCGCAGATGATCATGTTCGAGGACGGAGGCGAAACCGGTCTCAAGCCGACGCCGTCGGAGGATGGCATGCGCCTGAGCGACGTGGACATCGGCTCCTATGGCCATGTGCCGGACGTGTGGACGTATCGCAACGACATGCCGCGCGGGACGCGACCCGTGCCGGGCATGTACATGCCAGCCAGCTACTCGATCTACGACCGCACAGAAGTCTGGGCCGAAGGTGTCGGCGACCTCTACGAGGACGCCATCCGTGACCGCTGGGTCCCCGCCACCGATCTCGACTGGGACAACCGCGAGGAGCTGTCGCCCGAGGTCGAACGGGCCACCGGGCAGCTTTGCGCGGTCTACTCCACCTACGGTCTTGCCGAGCAGAAAATCCTCTCCAAGTGGTTCGAGGAGGTCTCTTACGGCTTCCACGAGGTCAAGCTCTTCATCGCGACCCAGGTCTATGACGCCGGCCGCAAGGTCGAGGCGCTGCGCAAGCGCGCCCTGCACGGCTCCGGGACGATCGGCAAGGCGCCGCTCTCCGACGTCTCCGAGAGCTGGTACAACGCCCTGACCTTCACGGACATGATCATCGCGCTCGACGTGGTCTACAAGTCGTATGAGCTGACGGCGTTCGAGTGCGCCACCGACTGGGCGCGCTCGGACTTCGACCGCGACCTCTTCGCCCGTCTCGCCGAAGACAGCAGGCGGCACCTGGAGTACGGCCTCAAGCACCTTGAGTGGTACAACCGCTACGCCGAGCGAGCCGAAATGGAACTGCCGATCTTCTTCATCAAGGCCGAAGGCGGCCTCTCGTCCGAGCTGGCCCAGTCGCCGCTCGAGCGCGAGGCGCTGGCCGTGCTCTACGCCGACGGCGTCGAGCGGCTCGACGCGGGGGTCGAAGAGCTGCGCAAGCTGCGCGAGAAGCAGTACCACGACTACCTGCACCGCCTGCACGAGCACGGCTTCAACCGGATCGGCGAGACGGCGACCATCCTCGGCCTGGTCACCCAGGATCCGCTGCTCAAGGCGCTCAGCCCGGAGTCACTGGCCGAAGGCGCGGCCGCCGGCACGACCGCCTCAGACCGCGAGTAGACGACTTCGGCGCGCGGTCAGCTCATCGCATTTCGTCGTGGCGCCGCGCGAGATTGAGCTTAACTACGAGATCGACGGGCCCTCCGATGGGCGGCCCGTGCTCTTTGTGCACGGGATACTCACCTGCCGGGCCCACTGGCTGCTCAATCTGCCTGCGTTCCACGAGGCAGGATTCCGCAGCATCGCCGTAGACCTGTTCGGCCACGGTTCGTCTCCCTCGCCCGAAGACGAGGCAGCCTATCATCCCGACCGATACGCCGAGCGCTTCAGCGCGCTTCGCGAGTTGGTCGGTGCGGAGCGTTGGTACGTCGTCGGTCAGTCGCTTGGCGCCGCATTGACGCTCAACTACGCGATGACTCGGCCCGAAGAAGTGATTGCGCACGTGGTCACCAATTCGCATTCCGCCTTCGGCGATCCGTCCCGGATCGGCAATCCTCAGGCCGCGCAAGAGCGGGCGCAGATGATGATCGACGGCGGCATCGACGCGGTCATGCGCCATCCGCTCAACCCGCGCCGCGCCCGCGCCTTTAGCGACGCTCAACGGGCCGAGTTTGACGACGCCATGCTGTTGAGCTCCGCCGAGGGCATCGCGCGCACGATGCTCTACACCTCACCGCACACACCGCTGCGTCATCGTTTGCCAGACAACCCGGTTGACACGCTGCTCGTCGCCGGTGATCGCGAGGAAGGGTTCAGCGCGTCTCGCGAATGGGTTGAAGCGAACGCTGCGAACTTCCGAGTCGAACGCGTCCCGGCGACCCACGCGGTCAACATCAGCGCGGCCGACGACTTCAATAGAATCGCCATAGGGTTCCTGGAGAAGTTCATAGACGGATGAACCGGTCAAGGAGATTGATTAGTGGAGGAATCGGTTGATTTCACGCCCCTCCTGCTGGTCAGCATCCTGGCCGTGGCGGTCCCGTTCGTCGCTTGGCGGCTGACAGGCGGTCTGCTCCCCGCGGTGGTCGGGGAGGTCTTGGTCGGAATCCTCTTCGGCGAACCGGTCCTCGGGATCATCACGCACGAGAACGAGTGGTTGACGTTCCTTGGACTGTTCGGCTTCGCCTACCTGATGTTCCTCTCTGGTCTCGAGATCAACCTCAGCCTGCTCGGTCAGTCGCCCGGTCGTCGCTGGTACGTGCCGCGGGTCGCGCTGCGGCACCCGTTGATCTCGGGCGTCGTGCTGCTTGTCCTGGTGGTCGTCTTCACCTATGTCGGCCTGCACCTGATGAGCGCGGTCAACCTGATTAACTCGAGCCAGATTCCGATGCTGCTCTTCATCCTGATCGCGACGGCAGTGGGTGTGATCGTGCCCGTGCTCAAGGATCGTCCGGACCTAGGCCGGATGGGACAGTCGTTGCTGGTCGGAGGATTCCTGCTGGAGTTCGTCGCCATAGTCGGGGTAGGAGTCGTAGCCGCGCTTGAGCGCGAGGGCATTAGCTGGAAGATATTCCTGATTCTGGCGGTCCCGGCGGCGCTGATCGTGATGGTCTGGCTGTCGCGCTTCGGCAGTGGACGATTCCCGATC
>JAPPBK010000022.1 GCA_026705105.1 Chloroflexota bacterium
CCTCGACCAAGCTCTTCGCCGAGCAGGTCATGCCGCGGGTCAAGCACATCTGGGACGACTACGAAGACCACTGGTCGCCCAAGCCGGTCGGCGCGCAGCATGTCGCATCGCCGGCGCCGGTGCTGGCGGGGACGAACTAGCTTCCTCGCTGCCCCCTCGCCGCGGCAGTGCGTCGCACCTTCGCCTCTTCCCCCTCTGTGGGAAGCTGTCGCGTAGCGACTGAAGGGGGCCTCCGCGCCCGGAGTGCCCCCCTCTGCCTTCGGCATCTCCCCCCGCTTACGCGGGGGGAGAGGGGAGAGAGGCGTGCGGCATCTCTCACCGCTCATGCGAGGGAGGGGGAGACAAAGCGCGCGGGGGGAGAGGAGATCGTGGCGGCGCTATCCTCAGTGCGTAGGACTTTTCGCACTCAATGAATGGACGGCGTGACCATGTCCTGGCGACCCAAGCGAATGAAATTCGGACTCTTTCTGGCCCCCTTCCACCATGTCGGCGAGCACCCGACGCTGGCGCTGCAGCGCGATGTCGAGCTGATCGAGCACCTCGACGACCTCGGCTATGACGAGGCGTGGATCGGCGAGCATCACTCGTTCGCCCGCGAGATCATTTCCAACCCGATGATCTTCATCGCGGCGCTGGCCGAGCGGACCAAGCACATCAAGCTGGGCACCGGCGTGGTCTCGCTGCCCTATCACAACCCGTTGATGATCGCCGACGACCTGCTGCAGCTCGACCACATGACGCGCGGCCGGGTGATGCTGGGCGTCGGTCCCGGCGCGCTGACCTCGGACGCGGTGCAGATGGGCATCGAGCCGACCACGCAGCGGCAGCGAATGGCCGAGGCGTTCGACGCCATCGTCCAGCTTGCGCGCAGCGACGAGCCGGTGACGATGGAGACGGACTGGTTCTCGCTGACCGAGGCGCGGCTGCAGATGGCCTGGTACTCAGATCCGCATCCCGAGCTGGCGGTCGCGGTGATCGTGACGCCCTCGGGACCGCAGCTCGCGGGCACGCATGGGGCGAGCCTGCTCTCGGTCGCGGGCGCCGACTCCGACCGGATGCAGAACGTCTGGGAGTGGTACGAGGAGGCGGCGGCCGAGAACGGCCACGAGGTCTCGCGCAAGACCTGGCGCGTGGTCACGGCGATCCACATCGCCGAGTCGCGCGCGCAGGCGATCGAGGATGTGCGCGCCGGATTCCTCAAGCGCGCCTACGTCGGCGATGTCCGCGATCCGGGCCGCCGCGGCGGGATCGCGCTGCAGATGGCCGACACGATCGAAGAGGCGATCGACAAGAACATGGTGATTGTCGGTTCGCCGGAGGACGCCATCGACCAGATTGAGGCATTGCACGAGCGCTCGGGCGGGATCGGCGGTCTGCTGGGCATGCACCACGAGTGGGCTTCGACCGAGGCGACGAAGCGCAGCTTCGAGCTGCTGATGCGCTACGTCGCGCCGCGGTACCAGGGTCAGCTCGATCGGCTGGTTGCCTCCCGCGACTTCGTCGAGGACCGGCAGCTCGACATCTTCGGCACCGGCGCCAAGGCGATGGCGAAGGCCTTCCAGGACGCGGGCAAGGAACTCCCACCCGAGTTCCAGCAGGTCGCGGACAACGGCGCATCCAGCAACGGCGCTGACGCCCCAGCGGAGGCCGAAGCCGAGGCCGAACCGGTCGCGGACTAGGTGCTACCACTACCCTAGTTTCTCTCTCCCCCCGCTCCGCGGGGGGAGATGCCGAAGGCAGAGGGGGGCTCCGCGCAACTGCAACGAGCGAGCCCCGGTCTCCTCTCGGAGGGGATTAGGTTGCAGGCATGCAAGCCGTCGTCGCCCTGGCCGGGGAGATTCAGGACTCGCCGCTCGTGCGCAGCGCCCTCAACGGGGCGGGACTGATCGTCGCCGCCGACAGCGGCGCGAATCGACTACGCCGGCTCGGCATGTTGCCTCACGTCGTGATCGGCGATCTTGACTCGCTGCAGGGCGACGACCTCTTCCATCTCAAGTCGGTTGGCGTCGAGTTCGAGCCGCACCCTGCGCCCGATCAGCGCACCGACGGCGATGTCGCGATCGAGCACGCGCTCCGACGAGGCGCCACGAGCATCATCATCGTCGGACTGTTCGGCGGTCCCCGCTACGACCACGCGGTCGCCAACCTCTTCCTGCTCACGCATACGAGCTTGCGGCTGGTTCCCACCTGGACGGTCGACGGCTGGACGGCGCTGACCGTGCTCAACGGCGACGGCGTCGCCCAAACCCACTTTCAGGGACATGTCGGGGACTACGTCAGCATCACGGCCGTCAGCGAGCAGGTCAGGGGAATCACCACGGTCGGTCTGAAGTGGCCGCTCTCCAACGCCACGTTTACCCGCGGCCTGAACGAGGGCACGTCGAACGAGCTGATCCACGAGCGGGCCATGGTCCAGATTGCCGAAGGCACGGCCTTCGCGTCGCATCACTTCCGCACCGAGCGATTGCCCTAGCCAATCAGTTCAACCTCATCCCCCACGTTGACCGTGCCGTTCTCGACCACGTTGCAGTAGCTGCCCAGGTGCTGCTCGGTGTGCTCGATCAGTGCCCGTCCCACGGCGCGGCTGGAGCCGAAGTCTCGCTGCGCGTGCGCCGGCATCGAGCAGCGCACGGCCGTCGACATCAACTCGATGGTCACACCACCCATACGCAGCCGTTTGCCGGTCCAGTCAACCTCCAGCAATCCCTGCGCGTCGCCCGTGTCGATCAGCACGTTGGGTCGGAACCGACGCACGTCAACGTCCTCGCCGCCGCCCAGCGAGGCCAGCTCATTGAGCGACGCCGTGGTCATGATGTGAATCGGGAAGCAGTCGAAGTACGTGCCCGGCGGCGACGAGTACTGCTGGAGCACGTCCATCTCGATCGCCCCGAAATCGGGCATTGGATCGCCCTCCTCCATGCCCATCACCTCGTGGAACCCGGGCCCTGGATCGGCAGCGGGATCGGGCGGCGGGCGGCGGTAGTGGTCGAGATCGTCGGCCGGACGCACCGGCGTCAGAGTCACGTCGCGCCCCAGGACATCCGAGATACGCCGATGCACATCGGCGTCGGC
>JAPPBK010000037.1 GCA_026705105.1 Chloroflexota bacterium
GGACTCGCGATCTACGACACGATGCAGTTGATCAAGGCGGACGTCTCGACGATCTGCGTGGGCATGTCGGCCTCAATGGGCACGGTGCTGCTCTCGGCCGGCGCGTCGGGCAAGCGCTTCGCGCTGCCGCACGCGACGATCCACATGCACCAGGCGCTCGGCGGCGCTCGCGGCCAGGCGTCCGACATCGAGATTGCGGCGCGAGAAATCCTGCGCAACAACGAGACGATCCGCAACATCCTGGCCCAACACACGGGCCAACCGCTCGACCGGATCGCGGCCGACACCGACCGAGACTTCTACCTCGACGCCGAGCAGGCGCAGGAGTACGGCCTGGTCGACTCGGTGCTCTCCAGCGAGGTCGCCGGGGATGCAGCCGCGGCCGCCGGCGCGTAGCATCTGAGCAAGCCGGTCGCGCCGGCGTTCCGCAGGCAGACACACACTCGATCAGCCGGGCGGTCCCAGACAGCAGAGAGGCAGTGGCCGATGAGCAGCGCGCATGGCGGGGGTCGCGGCCAGTATCACTGTTCGTTCTGCATGAAAGATCAGGCCCAGGTACGCCGTCTGGTCGCCGGACCGGGCGGCGTGTACATCTGCAACGAGTGCGTCGAGGCCTGCCGCGCCGTAATCCAGGACGACGCATTGCAGTCGTCGCCGCCTGAACAGCAAGCAGCCACCGCTCCGCCCCAGACGCTCCCGCCGCTCGCGATCTACGACCGCCTCTGCGGTCACGTGGTCGGCCAGGACGAGGCCAAGCGGGTCCTCGCCGTTGCCGTCTACAACCACTACAAGCGGATCAACACCGTCACCGACCCCGAGGACGACGTCGAGCTGGAGAAGAGCAACATCCTGCTGGTCGGTCCCACCGGCTCCGGCAAGACCCTGCTCGCCTCGACCCTGGCGCGCATCCTCGACGTACCGTTCTCGATCGCCGATGCCACCGCCCTGACCGAGGCCGGATACGTCGGCGAAGACGTGGAGAACATCCTCCTCCACCTGATCCAGGCCGCAGACTTCGACATCGCCCGCGCCGAGCGGGGCATCATCTACATCGACGAGATCGACAAGATTGCCCGCAAGGCCGACAATCCTTCGATCACGCGCGATGTCTCAGGCGAAGGTGTGCAACAGGCACTGCTCAAGATCATCGAGGGCACGGTCGCCTCGGTGCCGCCGCAGGGCGGGCGCAAGCATCCGCACCAGGAGTTCCTGCAAATCGACACGAGCAAGATCCTGTTCATCTGCGGTGGCGCGTTCGAGGGCCTCGAGCAGGTCATCGACCGACGCGTGACGACGGGAATCCGCAACATCGGCTTCGGTTCGCGCTCGCGCTCGGCGAGCGAGCAGGATCATCTGCTTCACCACCTGAGCCACGACGACCTGCAGAAGTATGGGCTGATCCCTGAGTTCGTCGGGCGACTACCGGTCGTCGTGACCCTCGATCAGCTCGACCAGGCGTCGCTCGTGCGCATCCTGACCGAGCCTAAGAACGCGCTGATCCGGCAGTACGAACGGTTCTTCGATATGGACGGCGTCGAGCTCAGTTTTACACCCGAGGCGCTTGAAGCGATCGCCGAGCAGGCGATCGACGAGATGACCGGCGCGCGCGGGCTGCGCACAGTGGTCGAAGACCTGCTGCTCGACGTGATGTTCGAGGTTCCGGGACGGCCCGAAGTGAAGAAGTGCGTCGTGAACGCGGACACCGTCAAGCGGCAGGAGCGGCCGTTGCTGCTCAACGACCAGGGCTTGGCCGTCGAGTACGAGGCAATCCGCCGACGCAGCGATGGACGATTGGCGGAGCGCCAGGAAAGCGCCTGATGCCCCGCACCCGCGCCGCCGCAGCCCCGCGTCGAGCGCGGCTTGACCAACTTCTGGTACAACGCGGCGACGCACCGGACCTGGCTACCGCTCGAGCGCTGATTCTCGCCGGTCGCGTGCACGGCACGGACCGCCGCTACACCCAGTCTGGCCAACAGATAGCCTGCGACGCGCGGCTCACGGTGCGAGGCGCCCGACCCTACGCATCGCGGGGTGGAGAAAAGCTTGCCGCCGCGTTGGACGCCTGGCCGATCTCCATCGCCGATACCGTTTGCCTCGACGTCGGCGCGTCGACCGGCGGATTCACAGATGCCCTGCGTCAGCGCGGAGCCGCGCACGTGTTTGCCGTCGATGTCGGCTACGGACAACTCGCCGAGACGCTGCGCCGCGACACCGGGGTGACTTCACTCGAACGCACGCACATCTGCGAGCTCGACAGTCTTCCCGAACCTCCCAGCTTCGCCGCGATTGACGTCTCGTTCATCGGGCTGCGCCAGGTGCTGCCCTGCGTCCAGCGCTTGCTCGGGCCGAGACGGGATGTCGTCGCGCTGATCAAGCCGCAGTTCGAAGCGCACCCCGATGATGTCGACGAACGCGGCGTCGTCCGCGACCGCCTGGCGCAGGGGCGGGCGGTCAGTGGTGTGATCGCCTGGGCGCTCGAACGCCGCTGGCGAGTCGGCGGAGTGATAAGGTCGCCGCTCGCCGGCCCGGCCGGCAACCGCGAGTGGTTCGTCTGGCTGCGGACTTCGTGAGGGACATGACTCAGATCCAGTGCGTCGGCATCTACTATCACCCGCGACTCGACGAGGCGCGTGGCGCCGCCGACGCGTTGGCCGTGCGCCTGCGCGGCCTGGGCTGCGACGCGTGGACCTCGATGCCATGGGACCCCGAGCGCTCGGTCGAGCGATTGCCCGACACCGACCTACTGATTTGCCTCGGCGGCGACGGCACCATCCTGCGCGCCGCGCGGGCCAGCGCCGGACACGGCTGCCTGATCCTCGGTGTGGACCTCGGCCGCCAGGCGTTCCTCACTGAACTCGTCCCCGAGCAACTCGACGCGCACATTCCCCGCCTGCTCCAGGGGGATTTCACTGTCGAGGACCGCTCGATGCTCGAAGCGACGCCGATCGGCGTCACTGGCAAAGCACCGGGCACGCTATCGGCGCTGAACGATGTCATGATTGGCCGGGGCAGTCTCGGACAGCCCGCCTACATCGCGGTCTGGGTCAACGACGACCTGGTCGGCG
>JAPPBK010000160.1 GCA_026705105.1 Chloroflexota bacterium
CTCGCAATGCCGTGACAGCAGGCGAGGCGCCTCCGCTCACCACACTCGATCTTCTCGTGGACTCGTGCCTCGATCTCTTCCGCATCGTCGTGATCGACCTAGATGCGAACGACGACGCTCAGGTGATCTTCGAGGTGCTAAACGGCCGACAGACTCGGCTCACCTCGGCAGATCTCGTGAAAAACCTGCTCTTTCTGCGCGCTGAGTCGAGCGGGCCATCAGAGGTTGATGAACTCTATGACCGCTACTGGTCGAGGTTCGACGATCAGTGGTGGAAGAAGGTGGTAGGGCGTGGGCACGCCGCACGACGGCACACAGACTTGATGCTGGCCGCGTGGCTCACGGCGATCGACGAGGAGCCCGGTCACCCAGATCGACTCTACGGACATGTTCGCCGCCTCGTCGATCGCGGCCACACAAGCGTTCCCGACTTACTTGCGCAGATTGCGATGTACGCAGAGCACTACCGATCCTTCCGGGGAGTGCGACCGGTCGAGGACCCACGAATCCGTACTGCGTACGACCGGCTGCGGGCACTGGGCGCGGTCACCGTGCTGCCCCTGGTTCTGTGGCTTCGTGACCAGCGACTCACGGCGGCAACCGAGAGTAGGGCTCTCGTCGCGCTGGAGTCCTACATGGTTCGGCGAGCAGCAATTGGTGCAGGTACGCGCCAATACCAGCAAGTCTTCCGTGATGTCTTGTCTAGAGCCAAGGAAGCCATCGATGAAGGAGAGCCCGCCGATCTAGCCGTCGAGAAGGGTCTGTTGGCGCTTGAGGCGAATGTCTGGCCGCGGGACGAGGAGGTCCGTGAAGCCTTCGTCAGCAGGCGCTACTACGGGAACGTTGCCGCGTACATGATCCGTTTGTTGTTCGCGGGAATCGAAGAGCAACTGAAGACTGAGAATCAGCTCACAGAGCAGACGGCAGTCCCTTACGACGCCCTGACCATCGAGCACATCATGCCTCAATCCTGGCGCGAGCACTGGCCGATCCGCGCGCTGACTGAGCCTGAGCAAATCCTCGCTGAGCAACGGCGGGAGGCGCATCTGCATAGGTTTGGCAACCTGACCTTGCTGAACGGAGCATTGAACGCGCACCAGTCCAACGCGCCTTGGTCCGAGAAGCGGCACACGCTTGCCGAACACTCAGCGTTACGTCTCAACGCCGACCTTGCGACGAATCCAGTCTGGGATACTTGGGACGAGCAGAGAATCGTTGAGCGTGGCGAGTTCTTAGCGGCCGTCGCATGCCGCGCGTGGCCAAGGCCGACTGACTGACGGACTTCGGTAAGTTGAGGGACTTAGCGAGGGCTTCTGGCCGCGCCACAGGGCTGATCGGGCCAAACTGACTCGCTCAACTCCAAATCCTGTCTCGCCGTCGCCGGGCCGGATGAGGAAAGCAATCCCGAAAAGGTCACTGCGAAGATCCTCTCGGAGAGCTAACGACGGAACGACTAGTTGTCGCTGGACTGCTTGAAGAGCTTGGTGTGGTCGGTGAGCACGTGCGCTATGGCGCGTTCGAGAGCCGCGAGGTGTCCGCGTAGATCACGTCTAACAGGGGCGACATCCGACTGAGCGAGTGGTCCTTTGGGACGAAGCCGTCGGACGTCAGCCCCAGCAACATCGTCGGTTGCCGCGCTGCTTCGCTGCGCGTCGCAGACCTCCCGCATAGAGTAAACACTCCCTTCATGATCCCAAGCGTTCCGTGATCGGCAGCCTGCTAGTGCCGTACACGAGATTCGGCATCTTCGATTCGGTACTGAGCAATCCTCCGCTCCAAATCGTCTGTAAGCCTTTGCGCCCAACTACGAACTGCAGGAATGTCACTCTTCGCCCACTCGCGAGCAGCATCGAGCCGAGGTTGCTCAGCATCTGCCAAATCACCCATTATCGTCCGGACGCCGTGTTCTGCCATCAGCTGTCCCAGTATCTTTTCCGAGTTCCCGTAGTCGGCAACAATCCACTCAATTGTAGGCGTGAGCTCCGTGTCGACGGTTGTTAGTCTTGCGATCAGACCAATTCGTGATTCGCGACTTGCCGGGTCGGAGTCGACCCAGCTCCGCAGTAAGTCGACCCCAACCTTGTCTACGATCTTCGATTCAGCCCCCCAAGAGGTGAGTCTCCAATGTCCAATGCCTCCACCGTCCATCGCTTCGGCGCATATCTCCCATGCTCTAGCGGGAGCTTTCTCAAAGCACAGTTCGAGAGTCTCTCGCACGTAACCGCTGGCGTAGAGATGCTCTCGTCCAGCGATCACTGCGTCAACTATTGCTTGCGTCAATCGCGCAGGGTCCTCAGCGGCAAGAGTCTTCGCACATTCGGACCAAGCAAAGTAAGCTCCACCGCCCGTAGATTCGCCAATGTAACTGGAATTGCCAACAAGGTCCCAAAGCAAATCGACCGCCAATGGCACATCGGCATCGTCGGTATCGGCATGACGCACGAGTGCATTGTTCGCGATCGTCCACGCAGCGCTCCTGGTCGCGACGCCGGCTAATGCCATTTGCCGCAATAGATTGGAAAATGTATCAATGCTGAGATCCTCTTCACGATGCGACCATGTGAGGCAAATCAACACGTCTGGGTCAAGGCCGGAGTGAAGTAGGCTCAACAGCCGTTGCACTCGACGTTCAGATAGACCAAGGCTCGCAGTCGTGTGAGGCACGAGCCAACGGAGGTCGTGATCAGCCGCCCACTCATCCAGCAGACGCTCGACCTCTTGGCTTGACGGCGAGCGAGAGAGTCCGAACACGTAGGAGGATATCAACTCCGGACGCTGCCTTTCCACAGAAGCCTCCAGTATGGCCTGGAGCCATGCGCGTTCGGAATCATTCTCTCCAAGGAAGACAAGAAAACTTCGACCCTGCACCGCTTCATCGGAGACAATCCACTCGAATTCTGCGTTCAGGATGTCGGGCTGTTTCAGCAGTTCTAGGGCGAGCCCTTCAAACTCTCGTGTTTGTGCCTCCAGGAAATCCTCTGAGGAATCCCTTGAGGCGCGGCGAATGTCGGAGTTCCATGAGCCAAGCCTGAGATGAAGGCGCTCTCGCAGAGGGTCGGTG
>JAPPBK010000033.1 GCA_026705105.1 Chloroflexota bacterium
GGGGAACGACGCAACTCATTGAGCCGGTGTCGACCAGGAAGTAGGCCTGCCAGATTCGGTCCGGTTCGGCGGGATTGATTACGGTGACAGGCACGTAGGTCAATCCCACTGGCGTTTCCTCCAGGATCTGCGTCAACTGCGCGACGGCCTCCGGCTTCGGTGCGATCCGCAGCATGAAATCGTCTCTCTTGCGGTCCTGTGGACTCTCAGCCTACCGATTACAGGCCGGGGCGGACCGGGATGCCGAGCTGGTGCTGACCTCGACGGATGTAGGCCGACTGCGTCTGGATCACGTGCTGGCTGACGGTCTGGATGTCGCGCAGGAGTCGGGCGAGGACGTTGTCCGAGTAGACGGCCGGACCGCCGGCATGCTCGTGAACGGTGCGCACGACGTCCTCGGCGGCCTGGTGGGCCCAGCGCAGCGCGGCGCGGGCGCGATCGTCCATCCGCACGGCGTCCTCCATCGAGTTGATCGGCGCGGAAAGCAACTCGTCGAAGAGATGGTGGCCGTAGCCTTCCATTGCCTCGACCAGCGCGACGCAGCGGCCCAGGTCGCCCTGGAAGTGCTGCTGCTCGGCGATCGACGCGCGCTGGCCGGTGCGAGTGTGCGACGTGGCTTGCTCGGTGATCTCCTCGATCGCTCGCTTGGCCACGCCCAGCGGGAAGCCGTAACCGGCGGCGGTGAGGAAGGTCACCGTCGGACGCGCGAGCCAGCCGTCGCCGCGCAGCGGCGGGCGCTCGAAGCCGGCCAGGCACATCTCGTCGGGCACAAAGACGCGCTCGTAGCGGTAGTGCGTCGAGCCGGTGCCGCGCATGCCCACCGTGCGCCAGGTGTCTTCGACCACCACATCCGTCTTGGGCGCAGCCGCACAGAGCAACGGCGGCGGCTTGCCCGGTTCCGGTTCCCGGCCGCTGATCCGCGACATCGAGAGCACGAAGTCCGAGTGGTGGATGCCCGAGGCCCAGCCCCAGCGTCCCGTGACCATCCAGCCGCCCTCGACCTGTTCCGCCTCGCCTTCGGGCGCGATCGATCCGCAAGTGACGGGCCAGCGCGAAGCGGAGTCGGCGAAGATGCGCTCAACCGCTGAGTCCGGCAGGCGCGACGCGAGCCAGGCGGACTCGTGCGCGCCGATCAAGGCGCACCAGCCGGCGGAGGAGTCGTGCGCCGTGATATCGGCGATGACCTGGGTCTGCAGACGCGGGTGAGCATTGATCCCGCCCAGTTCTGCCGGCGAGCAGAGGCTGAACGCATCGACGCTGCGCAGCGCGGCTTCCGTGGCCGGCGAGAGTTGCCGCAGCTCTTCGTTCGCTTCGGACTCGGCCCGCAAGGTGTCGCCGATGCCCGCGATTCGCTCGCGCCATTCCGCACGTTGATCGGCCAAGGTGCTGCTCATCGATCCCCTCGCTTCGCTGGCTGCGTCTAGGGTACGCGGGGCGTCAGATCCCCGGCTCGACCTCAAGACCCAGCCGATGCCGGCCCAGACGGACGAATGCGCTGTCGCCGGGCATGACGTGCTGCGACGAAGTCTGGATGTCGCGCAGCAGCCGCTGGACTATGCTGCGCTCAAACACGTCGGCCCCGCCCATGTGGTCGTGGACGATCTTGACGATCCGCTCGGTCGTCTGATTGCACCAGCGATAGGCGGAACGGGCGTGATCGCCCAGCTCGACGGCTTGGTCGGTTGACTCCAGCGGCGCGTCGTGGAGCTGCTCGCAGAGGTTTCGTCCGTAGCCTTCGAGCGCGTCCAGCATTGCCTGCGCCTCGCCGATGTCGTGCTGCACCCGCTCACGGTCGGCGAGTGAACCTGGGTAGGCCCGCCTGCGACCGGATGGCGCGTGCAAGGCGAACTCCTCGAGCGCTCGGCGGGCGATGCCCACGCTGGTCGCGTACATCGCCGGGACGAGGAAGATCGGATTTGGCCTCGTCACGAAACCCTCGCCGCGCAGCGGCGGCAGCTCCAGATTCACGAGTTGCATCTCGTGCGGCACGAAGAGATCGTCGAACCGATAGTGGGCGGAGCCGGTGCCTCGCATGCCCAGCGTGTGCCACGAGTCCTCGATCTCGACCTGCTCTCTGGGAGCGGCGACGGTGACCCGCGGTCGTTCGCTTGCCGGCGGCGGTTCATCGGTCGCGACGTAGCTGTGGATTAGCACGTAGTCACAGGTGTGGATTCCCGAAGCCCAAGCGGAGCGGGCATTGACGATCCAGCCGCCTTCGACCGGCCGCGCTTCGCCGACAGGGGCAAGTCCGCCGGCGGCGACGGGAAAGTGTCTCGCCGCAGCTTCAGGATCGAAGATTCGCTGCGCTGTCTCGTCCGGCAGCCGAGTCGCGAGCCAGGCAGACTCCTGGCAACCGTTCATCAGGTTCCAGCCGGCCGCCGGATCGGCGCATGAGACGGCGGCGACCACCTCCAACTGGGCGACCGGATGCAGGTCGGAGCCGCCCAGCTCCTCCGGCGTGCAGATGCCGAACGCATCGATCCCGCGTAGCGCGGCCATGGTCGCGTCCGAGAGCTGCCGGAGCCGTTCGTTGTGGTCGGCCTCGACGCGCAACGCCGAGTCAATAGATTCGGTCCGCTCGCGCCATTCGCGCAACTGCTCGGCCAACGTGGACGGCATCCGACACGGACCCTCTCGACTGTGGGAGTCGGGGCTGACCGTACCGCGCATACACTGAGTCCGCAACGCGATTGAGCCAGTGTTGCTGCAGATTGGAGCGTGCTCATGGCCAGTGTGTCCGACGTACGGGAGATCATCGCCGGAGACGGCGAGACCGGCGTGGAGATCACGCGCAACGTAGGCCGCTGGGTCGACGAACAGGTCATTCCCAACGCGACCGAGCTAGAGCACTCGGGCGAGTTTCCCGCAAAGATTCACGCCGACATGTGCGAGATGGGCATCTTCGGGATCACGTTTCCCGAGTCGCACGGCGGGCTGGGGCTCTCGTTCGAGACCTACTCGGCCGTGATCGAGGAGATTTCCCGCGGCTGGATGGGACTGGCCGGGATCATCAACACCAACGTGATCGACGGCTGGATCATCGACGAACACGGCACGCAGG
>JAPPBK010000060.1 GCA_026705105.1 Chloroflexota bacterium
TTGGCCAGAGCAGCGGACTTTTAATCCGAAGGTCCTGGGTTCGAGTCCCAGAGGGCCCACCAGTTCAGATCTCAGCACACTCGATCGATCGCGCGCTGGCGGAACGGTGCTCCGTCAGCTCGACTTCGACTCCATCGCCAGGGCCGCAGTCCAAACTTGGACTGCACCAACCGTCTCGAATAGTCAGGCTTCCTATGAGTGTTGCCCAAGTGCTGTTCGCCGCCTTGATGTTGTTCCTTGGATCCACGGCCCTTAGCGCTACGGGGTTTGGAATAGGCATGGTGGCCATTCCTGGCCTGTTGTTCGTCCTCGAACCCCAAACCGCTGTCGTCGTGCTGAACACGATTGCGTTAAGCATCGAAGCGTGGATTGTCGCTCAAGCTCGCAAGGATCTCCCTCTTCGCGAGATTATGCCGGTGGTCCTTGCTGGAGCAGTCGGCGTGCCGCTAGGCGTCTACATCTTGAAGTTCGCCGAGCCAAGTGCCATGAGGATTGGCGTATCCATTCTCGTTCTTGGACTTGCGGCGATTGCGCCACTCAAGTTCCAACGTGACTTTCGATACTCAAGAGTCGTCGGCATGTTGGCTGGGTTGTTCGTGGGGATTGTTCTTCCCGCATTTGGAGTCGGCGGTCCGCTTGTAACCCTCTTCTTGCTCACTCGGAACTGGCAAAGGCAGTCCGTTAGAGCAGGTATGGCCCTGTACCTCTTGGTTCTCGACGTCTTCGGCGTGGCAGGCTACGCCATTGCAGGCTTGTACTCAGTGGAACGGCTAACACTGATTTCCTTCATGATTCTGCCGATGCTCGCTGGCCTAGCACTGGGCACTGTGTTGCTGGATCGGATGAGTGAGAGGGTGTTTCGCTACGTCGTAGTGGCGATCATACTCTCGTCCAGCCTGTTGTTGCTCGTTAGAGAACTCACGGATCTCGTCGGAAGCCGATAATGAAGGAGCTGTTGATCGCGTGTCTCCCTAACCCAAAAGCGTGGACCGGGTGGAACGAACAGGGCATCCGACTCCATCAGGACGAGGCGACGCTAGAGACCGGCGAGCTGAATCTGTGAACTCAAGCTGTTCTCACGGCCGCGGAGCGGCCGGTAGAGCATCTCCATCGGCAGTCCGAATGCATCGTGTTCGGCATCAAGCGGGAGGGTTTGAAGATCGCCAAGCGCCGAGTGCTCTTGGACCGCCGTCAGCGCTGCAGCGAGCGCGTCAAGGACGTCGTCCAGCTTCACACCGAGCAGGTTCCTCGACAGAGCGTCTTGCCAGATCGGCTCAGCCATTGGCTCGATACTGCGGAGTACTTGCTGGCGTTCGGCGATTCCCTCTTCCGTCTTCTTTGATTGAGGCATCGCTTGCCCCCCGTTGAATCCCCAGAAGCACAACTCTGGATGAACCTCCCTTATCTTCACGCGGGCAGCTTCCCGCGATCTCAAGAACTCGTCAACTTCGCCAATCTTGGGCACAATGCCCCAAGTCTGTTTGTTCAGGCCCTTGCCCAGCTCACGACGGTTTGCATCTAGTCCAGCCCGGAACCTCTGGTATCCGCCCAAACGGAACTCGTCGATCGCAGCTCTGCCAGGCGCCGAAAACACGGTCGTTCCTCGGCCACCTAATGCCTTGCGAGCCAATCGATCAGCCGCTCGGCTCGGACGCGTTGAGTCAGGTAGGCCAATGGGAGCATCAATCAAGATGAGTGACGCGTCGCTCCATTCGTTGAACAAGGCAGCGATGTTGCGAAACACCCGTGTTTCCCATCCACCATGGTCAAGGTGGTTGATCCGGATCGCGAACCAGCAATCCTTGCATCCATCTACTCCGACGACAGCCATCTCAGCTTCCCTTCGCAGCCAGCAGTCCTGCCGCGTCGCTCAGACTACTTGCCGAGGACCACTGAAGAACCCATGACCGCATAAGGTGACCGCATCGTACTCAGCCCACGACTGCGTATCCGCCCGACGCGGCGCAGAGAAACTCGTTGCCGAGGAAGGCGGGCGGGATTAGCCTCTGGGTGCTGATTTGAAGGAGGGGGACATGAAGCTGACACAGATTGCTCCCGATTTGTGGGCGACTCCCCACTGGCCGGTGGATGACTATGCGAATACGCGGGGGTACCTGTTGACTCGGGGGCGGGGGAATGTGCTGATCTATGGGCTTGGCTACCAGCGTGAGGCGGCGGACGCGGAAGTGCTGGACGAGATCGCGGCGCTGGGCGGGGTACGGGTGCAACTGCTCTCGCACGGGGACGAGGCGAGCCGGTCGTTGGAGGCGGTGCGCGAGCGCTTCGGCTCGCGGCTGGCCTGCAGCGCGGTCGAAGTCGACCAGATCGACGGCTACGCCGAGGGACTCGGCATCGACCTGGCCTGGACGCCGGACTGCGCCGACGAGGCGTTGGACGGCCTGGAGATCATGACCACGCCGGGCCACACCAGGGGCAGCATCAGCGTGCGCTACGAGTCGCCGCACGGCGGGACCTACCTGTTCACCGGCGACACGATCGTGCCCAAGGACGACGGCGGCTGGGCCACGGCGGTGGCCGAGCAGCAGGGCGGCACCGCCGCCGACCTCGAGCGCACCCTGCTCGCGCTGCGCGAACAGTCCTTCGACCTGCTGGCGAGCAGCGCCTATGTCGGCGAGACCAGCACCGCGTCGCCGTCGCCGGAGGAGTGGCGGGCAATCGTCGACCACCGCCTGGAGCGCCTGCGCGTCTGGGCCGCGGCGCGGGCCTGAGCTAACGGAAGATCGACTCTGGACAGAGCAGCGCTCGCAGCTCGTCGAGGGATCCGATCGGCGCGGGCCGACCGCGTTCTTGCCAGAGTTCGATGAGCCCGTCGGCGCCGAAATCGTGCAAGAGCGACCACGCAACCGCGCGGCCGGGAAAGTCCATGTCGTTCAGCAATTCGGGGTCGTAGGCGCGCAGAAATGCCCGCGCGAGGTTGGCATCGCGCCCGCAGAATCCCAGCCAGATCGGCATCCACTCGTACTCAGGCACGCCGATCTTGGAGGCCGGCTGAATCATGGGCACGAGTGAACAAGAAAGCCGTCGTGCATCGACACG
>JAPPBK010000400.1 GCA_026705105.1 Chloroflexota bacterium
CGTTCAACATGGATCACCGGCACGGACAGTCCAACGCCGCGCTCGCCCGCATGATCTCCGATGCTGGCCTGCCGCTCTACTACAGCATCCGCGACGCCGCCCGCGCCATGAACCGCCTCCATACCTGGCAGATCCGCCGAGACGAAAGGTCCGACAGATGAGCAAGCAAGCCACCGACATCTACGAGGTTATGCAGACCCAGCGGGCGATCCGCCGTTGGACCGACGAACCGGTCGACCGCGAGACAATCGAACGCATTATCCAGGCCGCCTGCTGGGCCCCCAGCGGCAGCAACTCGCAGCCCTGGGGATTCCTGGTCGTCACCGACGACGGCATCCGCGAGCGGTTGGCCGCCGCCATCCGCGATATGTTCAGCGCCCGATTCAGCGGCGACATGCCTAATCCCGACGAGATCGACGACCCGACGACCCGCCGCATGATGCGTGGCGCGTTCAACCTCTTCGATAACTTCGCCGCCGCGCCGGTCTGGATCATTCCCTGCCTCGTTCGGCCGCAATCTCCCGCGCCTTCAGGCCTGCTCGCCGGCAGCAGCATCTATCCCAGCATCCAAAACCTGATGCTCGCCGCCCGCGCCGAGGGTTTGGGTACCGTGCTCACCACGCCGCAGGACGGCATTATGGACCAGCTCCGCGAAGAACTGAACATCCCCGACAATGCGCTCCCCGTCGCCATGATTCCCATGGGCCATCCCAACGCCAGCTTCGGGCCCGTCACCCGCAAACCGCTCGACGAGTTCCTCCACTGGAACGGCTGGAACGATTAGCAGGAACCTGAGCTTCCCTATGCCTCCCATCCGACGCAAGTTCTCGATCCGCAAGGCAAACGCGCATCTGCGCGATGCCGACCCGATTCTGGCCCGCCTGATCGACGAGCACGGCTCCTATGAGCCCCGACCCTCTACTGACCCCTGGTCGGCGCTCGTCCGCGCGATCCTCTTTCAGCAGCTCGCGGGCGCCGCCGCCTCGTCGATTCAGCGCAAGTGGTACGGCTTCTATGGCGACGAAGCATCCACGCCGACCCCGGAACAGGTCCTGGCCACATCGGACGAGGACTTTCGCGCCTGCGGCATCTCGCGCCAGAAGATGTCCTACTTCCGCGACCTCGCATTGCACACCTCCGACGGCCGGCTCAAGTTCTCGCGCCACAATCGCATGTCCGACGAAGACGTGATCAAAGCCCTCACTGCGGTCAAGGGCGTTGGCGAGTGGACCGCGCACATGCATCTCATGTTCCACCTCGGACGCCCCGACATCCTGCCGGTCGGCGATCTGGGCGTGCGCAAAGGGATGCAGGTCGCCTACACGCTCGCCGAGATGCCAACCCCCAAAGAAGCAATCGGGATTGGCGCGAAGTGGGCGCCCTACCGCTCCGTCGGCAGCTGGTACATGTGGCGCGCCGCCGACACGTTCACCCCCGAACAGTCGCTCTAAGGAGACCCAACATGCCCGACTCAGCCCGCGATCAACGGATCGGTTTCATCGGCACCGGCAACATCGGCAATCCGATGGCGCGCAAACTGATCGAAGCCGGAAATCAGCTTGTGGTGTACGACATCCGCCCGGAAACGATGGAGAACCTGCTCGAACTCGGGGCCGAGCCGGCGCGGAGCTGCGAGGAAGTGGCGGCGAGTTGCTCGGTTCTGTTTACATCCCTGCCCGGGCCAGTTGAGGTCGAGGACGCGATCGACGGGGTCGAGGGCATTCTCCAGGGTGGCCTGATCGGCACTATCCACGTCGATCTCAGCAGCAACTCGATCACCATGGTGCGGCGCCTGGCGGAACTCGAGGAAGCCCACGGGATCACCTACATCGACGCCCCGGTCACGGGCGGCGTGCCCGGCGCCGAAGCAGGCACGCTGACCGTGCTCGGCAGCGGCGACGCCAACGCGTTCGAACGAGTCCGTCCGCTGCTGGAACAGATCGGCTCGAACATCTTCCATCTCGGCGAGGCCGGCGCGGGCTGCTTGTTCAAGCTGCTCAACAACGTGATCATCCTCTGCGGCAGTCAGATCGTGCAGGAGGCGCTGGTGCTGGGTACGAAGGCCGGCCTCGATCCCGAGGACCTGGTCGAGAAACTGCGCCTGGGCACGGCGCGGCCCTACATGGGACTCGCGCCGTACCTGCTCGGCAAGCGCTTCGACAATCCCTCGTTCACGCTGCGCCTGGCCGAGAAGGATGTCTCGCTCGCCCTGGAGGCGGCCCGCGTAAACCAGGTCCCGATGCCCGTCGCCAACGCCGCCCACCAGACCTTCCTGCGGGCGCTCAGCGCCGGCCTGGGCGAGCAATCCTTCCTCGCCACGCTGCAGGCCCTCGAAGCTGCGGCCGGACACGAAGTCCCCGTCACCGAGATTGAAGGCGGACGCGCCTCGCTGTAGTCGCAGTAAGTCCCCGCTTCGCGCGGAGACCCGCTTGTTCGGAGTCACTCGCCATGCCAGAATCATCCCGCGATCAACTCATCGGATTCATCGGAACCGGCAACATCGGCAATCCGATGGCCCGTCAACTGATCCGCGGCGGACATCAGCTCGTTGTCTTCGATCTCCGACCCGCAGCGTTTGAGAACCTGCTTGAGCTCGGCGCGGAATCCGCGTCCAGCGCCGCCGAGGTCGCGGCTCGCTGTTCGATCGTCTTCTCCTCCTTGCCCGGTCCGCCGCAGGTGGACGCCGCGACGACGGGACCGGACGGCATCCTCGCCGGCGCGCAACCGGGCGACATCCACGTCGACCTCAGCACCAATGCGCCTACCGAGGTTCGCCGAATCCTCGAGATTGAGTCGGACGCCGGAGTACATCACATTGACGCACCCGTCACCGGCGGGGTCATCCGCGCAGGCGAAGGCGCGCTCACGGTGCTCGGCAGCGGCGATCCCGAGGTGTACGAGCGGGTCCGGCCGCTGCTCGATCACATCGGCGAGCATGTCCTCTATCTCGGTGAGGCCGGGATGGGTGGTCTGTACAAGCTGATCAACAACGTGATCGTGCTCTCCGGTCACATGATCGTCCAGGAAGCGTTGGTCCTGGGCGCCAAGG
>JAPPBK010000360.1 GCA_026705105.1 Chloroflexota bacterium
GGGGGAACGACGATCGTCTCGCCCAACGCGATGCCATTCGCAGCGACTCCGCAGCTGTAGAGGTTCTCGAGCAGGGGCAGCACGGGTGTCTCGAGCGTAAGGAGGTCGACTGTGTCGATTCCCCCTTCTGCCGCAATGACTCCGCCAACCACAATCTGGGGAACGCCCGATGTGATGTTGTAGATGTTCTCACCGGTGAAGGCGGCGGGGTTGTTGGGGACGGTCGGGAAGTGCGGGATCCCAGCTCCGGTCGTGACAGGGATGTTGCCGCCTTCGAAGAGCGAAGCACTGAGGACGGCGTCCACGTCGGAGTCGACCATCTCCTCTGCGCAGAGCGCGGCCTGATTCGGGTCCGCCAGGTCGTTGCACGCGACGACCTCGACCGGTCGTCCGTCGATTCCGCCAGCCTCGTTGAAGAAGGCAGCGGCGGCTTCAGCTATGGCCCGCACCGATTCAGAGGTGTAGACGGGATTGTCCGCCGAGTAAATGACGCCGATGGTGACTACACCAGGGCTCTCACTCGGCGCTTCACTGACTGGTTCTTCGGCCGGCTCATCGGCCGGCTCCTCGGCCGGCTCATCGGCCGGCTCCTCGGCCGGCTCATCGGCGGGATCCTCGGCCAGCTCCTCGGCGGGCTCCGCCGGCTCCGGCTCAGGCTGCTCGCTGGCCTCGTCGCCGGCGGTCGCTTGCGGCTCGGTGACTGGAGCTCCTGCGTCGTCATCGTTCCCGCAGCCGGTCACCCCGAGCACTGCGATCGACGCGATCGCGATCCAACGAATCCATCGACGTGGCTGCATGGTTCCTCCCCACAGGACAGTGGCCTCAGCCTCTACGGAGGCCTGACGTCGGTATGAACGATAATACATATTTCGCTATGTGTCTATTGGTTCTCGAAAGGCGCGTCCGACAAGGCCAGATAGCTCCGCTCGATGTCCGCCACCTGACTGCGCAGTTGGGACGCGGTGCCCTCAGCTTCCACTCGACCGCGGGCCAGCACGTACCCTCTGTCCGCAATCTCGAGCGCTCGTCGCACGTGCTGCTCCACGAGCAACACGGCGATGCCGGAATCAGCTGCCGAGCGCACCGCGGCGAGGAGGCGCTCGACGATCTTCGGTGCGAGTCCGAGAGACAACTCGTCCGCCAGCAGTAGCGATGGCGCTCGCGCCAGTGCCCGGCCAAGCGTCAACATCTGCTGCTCGCCGCCCGAAATCAGTCCGGCGGGAACCCGCAGGCGACCTGCAAGCTCCGGGAACAGCTCGAGTGCGTGGTCGACGTTGCAGCGCCCGACGCGAAGGTTCTGCTCCACCGTGAGGCTCGGAAATACGGAGCGCTCCTCTGTCACCAGCGCCATGCCAGCGCGGGCGCGTTTGTCGAGCGCGGTCCGCACCGCCAGGCCGTCGCGGAGTACGGCGCCGGCCTGCAGGCCGATCGCCCCAGCGAGGGCCCGCAACGTCGTCGTCTTGCCAGCCCCATTGGGGCCCAGTAGGACGACCACTTCACCCTGATGCACGATGATGTCGACATCACGAACAACTGGTTCTGATCCGTACCCTGCCTGGATAGAGCGCCCTTCCAGTGCTGGTGGGGGTATCGCACTCGTGTCTTGAGCGTGGTGGCTCACGATGTCACCGCCATCGGGCGGAGCCGGTGCGGGAATGCGGATGGATCTTCATGTGCTAGGCGATGCTACCGGTCGCGGGCCCAGTCCTGCGGGGCCGCCTCCCGATGACACCTTCGGACTCGAGAGCCTCGATGTCTGAGCCCGTGAGCCCGATCTCCAAGAAGACGTCAACGTTGTGCTCCCCGAGCAAAGGCGGCCGACGGCGACCGGTACGGGCCCGGCCATCTTGAATGGACGTCGACGGGTGGCGCGGATAGGGCAAGCGACCCGTGATCGGGTGTTCCAGTTCGTCGAAGAAGTCTCGGGCCTGCAGCTGGGCGATGCCGATCTGCTCGTGAGGACGGATCAGTTTTGCCACCGGGATGTCGCTGGACCACAGTTGTTCGACGATCGCGTCGGCGGTCCGGTCCGCGCACCACTCTGTCAACCGAGCGTCGATCTCGTCATGACGTTCCTGACGGCCCTCGAACGCAGAGAGGGCGGGGTCGCCTGCCCAAGCCAGGTCGCCGAGGACACGACAAAGCCTGAGCCACTGGTCGTCGTCTGCGATCGAGATTCCGACCAACTCTTCGGCGTCTCGTGCTGAATTGACCCGGGTACCTGCGGGGTAGATGCCTTGGGGAGCACAGAACGGGCTTCGGTTGCCCAACCTTGATGGTTCCTGGCCGAAGGTCGAGCAGTGGACGATCGCTTCGGCTCCGACGTTCAGCGCTGCGCTGACCATTGAGGCCTCCACGCACATTCCCTTGCCAGTCCGGTCGCGGTGCTCGAGGGCGAGGAGCAGCGCGACCGTTGCGTGCCCCCCTGCGACAGGGTCGCAGAGGCCGTTCGGCAGCTCCGGGCCCCCATCGATATAGCCGGTTGTCCAGGCGAGGCCTGCACTCATCTCGATGGTCTGGGCGTAGCCACTTCGGTCGCACCAGGGGCCGGTCAGCCCAAACGCCGGCATCCGGAGAAAGATGACTGCGGGATTGGCAGCGCAGAGGTCGTCGTAGTCGAGCCGCAGGTTGGGCATCACCCGCGGGCTGAAGTTCTCGATGACGACGTCGGATTGGGCGACCAGCTTCAAGAAGGCGTCGCGTCCCCGCGGGTCGGAGAGATCGACCGTGATCCCGCGCTTGTCGGTGTTCGCACCATGGACCGTGGGCGTCCATTCCCACCAATCATCATCGTCGAGCGACTTGACGGTGTTGTAGCGGGAACCGTCCATCCGGATCGTCGACTCGACCTTGATCACGTCGGCTCCCATCATGCCGAGGTAGCCCCCGACAACCGGACCCGCCCAGAATGTGGTGAGGTCGACGACCCGGAGTCGTTCGAATGGTGTGGTCGCGTGAGCGGCGCGGCGCGGCCGAACGGTTCTCGGAGAGCTGAGGGACCTCAGAACCGCTTCAGCGTCCGCCCCGATATCTGGGGCGGACCCAAA
>JAPPBK010000186.1 GCA_026705105.1 Chloroflexota bacterium
TGGCCGATCATGGGTCTGGGCCCGCAAACCCTGGAGCAATACTGGAGCTTCATGTGCGCCGGCGAACCGGTCGAGCAGCCGCGCCAGACCAACGTTCCCGCCTATCTCCCGCTGCCGGCCTCGCCCAAGCAAGGCTCAATCTACGAAAACCAGAAGACCGTCAAGAACCGCTTCTTCGACACCTACGAGGATCGCCAACAACGCTAGGTTCAGCTCCCCCTCTCCCCCGCTTTGCGGGGGGAGATGCCGAAGGCAGAGGGGGTCCCCCGTCCCAACCCCGACGTTCCGCGCTACCCCCCTTCAGTCCCTACGGGACAGCTCCCCCCCCCAGGGGGAAGCGGATAGATCTCCCCTCCGATGGACGCGTTTCAAATTCATTAGCCTCCGACTAACCATGACGGAGGATTCTGATGACCGGCTCAACCTACTGGACACGACTGCGAAACCGGCGGCTGTCGCGCCGGGCTGTGCTGCGCTCGGCGGCGACGGCGGGGGTCGGCGCCGCCGGACTTGCGCTGGTCGGCTGCGGCGACGATGACGACGATCAGCAGGCCGCCGCCCAACAGCAGGCTGAGCCCGAGCAGCAGCAGGATGCGGCCGCCCAGGCCGCCGATCAGGCCGAGCAGCAAGAACAGGCGATGCAGCAGCAACAGCAGCAGGCTGCGGTCGCCCAGGCCCAGCAGCAGGATGGTCCGCCGCCGATGGGCGGCGAGTTGCGCATCTCGGACACGTCCGACCTCGCCTCGTTCGACATATTCCTGACCTTCGGATACAAGGCCGCATTGCACGGACACAACTGCTATCCGATGTTGACCCAGTTCTCCAACAACCCCGGCCAGTCGTCAATCGACTTCCAGCCGGAGCTGTGGTTGGCGGAATCGTACGAACAGCCCGATGACGTGACCTGGCTGTTCACGATCAAGGAGAACGCCGTCTGGGAGGACAAGGAACCGGTCAACGGCCGCGCCGTCACTGCGGAGGACGTGGCCTTCTCCTGGTCCGGCGATCGGTACGCCAACTTCCCCAACCGTGGCGCGATTCTGCCCAGTCTGGTCGGCGTCGAGGCAACTGACAACCGCACGTTGCGATTCGACCTGAACGGTCCGTTGGCGCCGTTCTTGCTCTACGTCGGGCATCACGCCGGACCGTATGTGATGCCGCCCGAGCTGCTCGTCGATGAGATGTCGCGGCAGACCATGATCAGCGCCGGGCCGTTCGTGATCGACGAATACGATCCAGGTTCGCGGGTGACCTACAAGCGCAATCCAACCTACTTCGACGCGCCGAAGCCCTATGCGGACTCGCTCGTGATCAACTTCATCAGCGACAACTCGGCGATCGCCGCGGCGTTTCTCAGCGGCGAGTTGAACACCACGTGGTTCGGCGTCGCGCCGCCGATAGTGGAGGAGCTCGAGAACGGCATTCCCGGAGCGACCTGGGACTACGAGCCGAACCTCGTAATCGGCGGCGTGTTCCCGGACATCGGGCTGGAGCCCTTCACCGATCCGCGAGTGCGGCAAGCGATGTCGTCGGCGATTGATCGCGACTCGATTCTCGCCGCCGGTGGCGCGCTTGAAACCGGCAAGTGGTCAACCGCGCTGCCGCCGATGCCCGGCTGGTGGGTCGACCCGAAGGAGGACGACGCCTTGGGCGAGTACTACCGGTACGATCCGGCCCGGGCGATGCAATTGCTCGATGCGGCCGGCGTCGACGGACTCAGCGAGGTGCCGTTCCACACGACCACCGCCTACGGTCCCATCTTCGCCGAACAGTCACAGGTTGTGCAGGCGAACCTGCTGGACGTTGGCATCGAGGTGGAGCTTGTCGTCAACGAACCGACGATCCACTACTCGACGATCTTCAACGGCAGCACGACCGGAGTGATCGGACACACACTGTCGGTCGCCTCGATCGAACCGGACGAAGCCCTGAGAAACGTCTTCATTCCGGACAGCCCCCGTTCGCCGATTCCCAATGGCGAGTTGATGGCCGACGACGCGCGAATGGCCGAATTGCTCAACGCGCAGCGGGTCGAGGGCGACGTCGAAGCCCGCAAACAGCAGATCTACGATCTTCAGCTGCACATCGCCGAGCAGATGTACTCGGTGCCCTGGGTCAACGCGCCGGTCTCGCAGGTCGCGCGACCGGAGCTGTCGGGTGTCAACTTCATCCAGACGTTCGCGCCGGCGCCATCGCTGGAGGACATGTGGTTCAACAACCTGTAGCCGCACACCCCTAGGCGGGCGAACGCTCCATTCTGAAGCGGCGGACGAGGAGGCGGCCAGATGCGCGGCTATCTCGTCCGCCGCCTGTTGCTGGCCATCCTGACGCTGTTCGGCATCAGTGTCATTGTCGCCGGCGTGATGCGCACCCTGCCCGGGGATGTCGTCGATGTCCTGGCCGCTGAAGCGTTCTACAACGACAGCGAGAAGGAACGACTACGCGAAGAGCTGGGCCTCGACGATCCGTTCCTCGAGTACTTCGGCAAGTGGCTGGTCGATGCAGTGCAGGGTGACTTCGGCAAGGCGCTGCGAACGCGGCGCAGCGTCGGTGACGACCTGGTCAATCGGATCGATGTGACGATCGAGTTGGCCTTTCTCGGCATCGTAATCGCCACGCTGATCTCGGTCCCACTCGGCATCATCGCCGCCATGCAACGCAGCCGCTGGCCCGACTACGCAGCGCGCAGCATTGCCGTGTTCGCGCTCGCGATCCCTGGATTCTGGCTGGCGACGCTGGCGATCGTGTTTGGGGCGAAATGGTTCGCCTGGTCGCCGCCGCTTGGGTATCAGCCGATCTGGGAAGCGCCGCTGACCAACCTGCAGCAGATGTGGCTGCCGGCCCTCTTGTTCGGCCTGATTCTGGCCGGCGTCCAGACGCGCATCCTGCGCACGGCGCTGTTGGACGTGCTGCGCCAGGACTACATGCTCACCGCGCGAGCCAAAGGGCTCTCTCGACTGATGCTGTTGCGCCGCCACGCGCTGCGCAATTCGCTGATTCCCTTCGTCACCGTGATTGGAGTGCAGTTTCCGGTGGTGCTCGGCGGC
>JAPPBK010000434.1 GCA_026705105.1 Chloroflexota bacterium
CTATGCCGAGGGCCGCCGCTGGCACGAGAATCTGGCAGGCCGACTTCCTGGTCGACACCGGCTCAATGAGTTGCGTCGTTCCCCAGTCGGCGCTGCTTTCAATAGGGATCATGCCTCGCGCGACCACGGACACATTCCTCTTCGATGGTTCGAGTCAGAGGCGCATGGCCGGCAGCGCCGAGTTTGAGCTGCTGGGCGATTCCGCGCCGAGTCGTGTCATCTTTGGCGAAGACGGGGAAGAGCCGATCATCGGTCTGACCTTGCTTGAGTCGCTTGGCCTGATCGTCGACCCGTTCGCCGAGCAACTGCATCGGCGCTCGGTGATTCGCAACGGAGGCAATGGAACGGTATGAGCCGCACGAGCGTCGAGCGACAACGCGAACGCTCCGAGTGGATCGAGCGGGCCGAGTCGGTCGGCCCGACGCTGGAAGCGTTTGCGGCAGCATCGGCCAAGGGCAAGACCCTCGCGCCCGAGTCGGTCACGGCCCTGGAAGACGCCGGGCTGTTCTCGATGGCCTCGCCGTTGGAGGTGGGCGGCTTCGACGTGCATCCCGCCACCCAGGTCGAGGCCTTTGAGCAACTCGCCTCGGTCGATGTCTCCAGCGGCTGGGTGGCGATGATCCAGGCGGAGTCGCCGGCCCTGGCGGCATCGCACCTGCCCGACGGCAGCGGGCTGGATACGGTCTTCGGCGGGCAGTTTCCCCGAGTCGCCGGCACGGCTAATCCGGAAGGGATCGCCACGGCTCTCCCCGACGGTTCGTTCAGGCTGAACGGCCGCTGGTCCTTCGCCAGCGGCATCCGTCACTGCGGCTGGGTGCTGGCCAATGCGATCGTGCGCATGGAAGACGGGTCGCGGCCCGCGCCCGACGCCGAGCTGCCGCCGGTCGTCGGATCGCTCGTACCGCTCGAGCAGGTCGAAGTGGAGGACAGCTGGAACGTGATGGGCCTGGAGGGCACGGGGAGTTGTCACTATCAGCTCCACGACGTCATCGTCGAGCGCCCGTTCATGACCTCGTTCGGCGGCGTCCACTCCTATCGCGGCGGTCCCTGGTTCGCCAACCCCACGATCACATTTCTCAGCCCCGGACACACCGGCATCGCGCTGGGATCCGCGATGCGGGCGCTCGATCTGCTGACCGGCGATGTTGGCAACAGGACACGATTCGGGCAGGCCAGCGCCGTCGCCGATCGCGGCGCGTTTCAGCGCGACTACGGCGAGATGTCCTGCCGCTACGAGGCGGCGCGCGCCTACGCACTGAGCACGCTCGACGACGCGATGGCTCAGCGCGAGGCGGGCGAACCGATCACGCCCGACTACGACGCGCGGATTCGAGCAATGGTGACCTGGGTGACCGACACCTGCGTCGACGTGGTGCGCTTCGCCCATCACCACGGCGGCGGCGCGGCGGCCTTCGCCGACAGTCCGCTGCAACAGGTGCTGCGCGACATCCTCGTCGCCAGCCAGCACATCTTCGTCGCCGATGTCGCCTACGAGCGCACCGGCGCCTTCCGTCTCGGCCGAGAGGCAAAGGGCGGCTTCTAGCGCGCCGACTCCATCGCTGCGATCTGCTCTGACCAGGCGAGGACGTTCTCGGCCTGTTCGAGGACCGGCTTGTCGATCATCTGCCCGTCCAGGGCGACCGCGCCCAGATTCCGCTCGACGCCGTCCTGGTACGCGTCGACCACCCGCCGGGCCCAGTCGACATCGTCCGCCGGCGGGCTGAATATCCGGTTCGCTGGTCCAAGCTGATCGGGGTGGATGCAGAACTTGCCCTGGAAGCCGATCTCCTTCATCCGCCGCAGTTCGTCCTCATAGCCCTCCGGGTCGCGGATGTCGGTCCAGGGTGTGTCGAGCGGCGCGATCCCGGCCGCGTGCGCCGCATTGACCGAGGCTCGGCGCGCCAACTCCAGCTCCGCGCCGCCCTTGGTCCGGCGCACGCCGATGCTGACCGCGTAATCCTCCCCGCCGACGCAGATGCCCACCAGCCGCCGGGAGGCGGCGCAGATCTCGTAGGCGTTGGCGACTGCGTGCGCGTTTTCGATCCAGGCCGCCAGCTTGACCTGCCCATCGGGAAGGCCGCGTGCGCGTTCGAGCAGCGTCAGGTAATCGTCCAGCCGCTGGATGTCGCGAGCCGACTCGATCTTGGAGACGCTGACCCCGTCCAACCAGGGTTGGACAATGGCGTCCAACTCCTGCTCGATCAACCCCGTGTCGTAGCCGTTGGTGCGGACGAACACCTGCCGGCCACGCTTGGGGAAGTCGGGCAGCACGCGGCAGAGCAGGTCGCGCGCGGCCGGCTTGTCGTCCCAGGCGACCGAGTCTTCGAGGTCGAAGCAGAGCACGTCCGCCTCGGCCTCGCGCGCCTTCTCGATGAAGCGCTCGCGTATTCCCGGTACAGACAACATCGATCGCATCACGGTGGCTGCCACTACGATTCCTCCTCCTGCTCGCCGGCTTCCGATTCCGGCCGCGGGAACACTGCCCGGAGCCCGGCAAGGTCCCCGGCGTCGCCCGTGGCGCAGCCGCGGAACCCGAGTGATGCAGCGTACTCGGCGTCCGGCGGCGAGCCGTAGACCACCGGCAGTTCGAACGCGGCCGCCGTCAGCACGACCTGTGCGGCTGCGGCGGCGACCGTGGGACTGTCGGGCGGCACGCCAAGCGACGCAGCCATCTCGACATGATCGAATGCGATCCAGGTCATGCGGTCGGCGGAGTCCCGCATTGCCGCCAGCGAATCGGACATGATGTTGATCGCACGTGGATCGTGGAAGCCGACGGCCATCGCCGTCAGCCCGGGACGGATGCCCGCGCGAATCTCGAGTTCCTCCAACACGCCCTCGAGGTAGCGAAGCTGGTCGACGCTGGCGGCGCCTTGCACGGCCACGCCGTAGACCCCGGGCTGAAGCGCCGACTGCAGATACCTGCGTACCAGCCCGGAATCGAGCGGCGGAATCACCACATAGACAGGCGGACCCAGCTAGATCGCCGCCGCCACACGCTCGGCCGCCGCCGCCACACGCTCGGCCGCGTCGGC
>JAPPBK010000143.1 GCA_026705105.1 Chloroflexota bacterium
ATCTCCTCTCCCCCCGCTCCGCGGGGGGAGATGCCGAAGGCAGAGGGGGGCTCCCCCCATCGAGAGGGAACGAACAATGCCCGTCACCGCCGAAACTCAAGCCATCCTCGACATGCGCGCCGGCGCGCCGGCTTTCAACGAGATGTCGCCGCAGGAAGCGCGCGAGGCGATGGCAGCCCTGCGCCCGCCAACGGAACCCGAACCCGTCGCCCAGGTCCACGAGATGACCGTGCCCGGTCCGGCCGGCGACGTTCCCGCGCGCGGCTACCTGCCCACCGACGATCCCAGCGGACTACCCACGATCGTCTACTACCACGGCGGCGGCTGGGTCATCGGCGACCTTGACTCGCACGACGCCGTCGCCCGCGCGCTCTGCAACCGGGCCGGCATGAGCGTGCTCTCGGTCGACTACCGACTGGCGCCCGAGGCCAAGTACCCGGCTGCTGCCGAGGACGCCTACGCCGCCGTCTGCTGGATCAACAGCATGTACGACCAGCAGGGCGGCCGCTCCGACCGCATCGCCGTCGCCGGCGACTCGGCCGGCGGCAACCTCGCCGCTGTGGTCTCGCAGATGGCCCGCGATCGGGGCGGTCCGCGGATCGACGCCCAGGTGCTGATCTACCCGGTCACCGACTTCAACTTCGAGACCGAGTCGTACAGGGTCAACGGCGGCGGCGAGTACGGTCTTTCCGAGGCCGGCATGCGCTGGTTCTGGGATCTCTACCTGAACGACGACTCGGAGGGCTCACAGCCCTACGCCTCACCACTGCGGGCCGACGACCTGTCCAATCTGCCGCGTTCCCTGACGATCACGGCCGAGTACGACTCGTTGCGCGACGAGGGCGAGGCCTACGCCGCCGCGCTCGCCGCCGCCGGCAATCAGTCGAGCTGCACTCGATACGACGGCGTGATCCACGGCTTCGTCAGCGCCTTCGCCGCCGTCCCGGAAGGCAGCCAGGCCCTCGACCAGATCGCCGCCGAACTGCGCGCCGCCTTCGGGATGGACTAGGACGGACTTACCCGCCGGGCATTTGCTTCTGGAACGTGGCCATGTCGAAGTAGTCGCGCCAGCGGGCGATCTTGCCGTCGCGGATTTCGAACACGCCGCAGACCTGCACAGCAACCTCGGTGCCGCCCATGTCGAATCGGTCGACTCGTTCGTTGAGTACGACATTGCCGTTCGCTGCCGAATGCAGCACTTCCCAGCCACGGGAGGTCATCTGCGAGACGCCCGCCAGCGCTGCCTTGACCGCCTCGATGCCTTCGGCCGGAGCCATCGGCATGTTGTGGTAGACGGCATCGTCGGTGAAGTAGGACGCCAGCTTGTCGGCGTCGGGATGTTCGGCGTCAAACTCGGCCATAAAGGCGTTGACCAGTGCTTCTGCGTCGGACATGCAGTGTTCCTTTCGGTCGCGGCGTCTCGCCGCTGGCATTCTGTTCCCTCAGGCGTTACGCCCCCGATGATTCTTTAGCCAGTTCCGCCATCAGTTCCATTGCCTCGGGCTGGTCAGTGCGGACGGTGAGGCCGGTGATGTAGCTGTCGGCCCAGGCCTGGTAGCGCTCCCGGATCCGCGCAGGCGGGCCGAGCAGCGCCTGCTCGTCGAGGAAGTCCTCCGGCACCTCCTCGATCGCCTCGGCCTTGCGGCCTTCCAGGTACAACTCCTGGATGCGCTCGGCGGCGTCGCCGTAGCCGCGGCGAACCATGCTCATCTTGTGGAAGTTGATTGTGCGGTGTCCCATGCCGCCGACATACAAGGCCACGCCCGGCTTCATCTTGCGGAAGGCGTCGCGCAGATCGTCGGTGATCTCGACATTGGCCGAGGACTGCACTTCGAAGTCGGGCCACCACTTGGGCGAGCCCGTCTTGGCCTCGGCGCGTTTGAAGCCCTCCTCGACCCACGGGGAGAAGACGTCGGCGTTGTACGGCGTCAGGCCGAGCGGCAGCCAGCCGTCGGCGACCTCACCGGTCATGCGCACGTTCATTTCGGTGCCGGTGCCCAGCCAGATCGGGATGTTGGGATTCATGTGCAGGATCGATTTGAGCGGCTTGCCCAGCCCGAGGCTGCCGGGGCCGGTGAACGGCAGTTGGATCTCCTTGCCGTCGTGCTCGACCGGTTCTTCACGGGCGAGAATCTTGCGGATGATCGCCACGTAGTCGCGGATCCGGGTGTTGGGCTTGCCCCAGGGCTCGCCGTACCAGCCCTCGACAATCTGCGGACCCGAGACGCCAACGCCAAGGATCACGCGGTCGCCGCCTGCCAGGGCGTCAATGGTCGCCGCCGTCATCGCCGCATTGGCAGCGGTCCGCCCAGCGAGTTGGATCACGCCTGTGCCCAGGCGAATCTTGTCCGTCACCGCAGCCAAGTAGGCCAACGGCGAGAACGCGTCCGAGCCGTACGCCTCAGCCGTCCAGACGGAGTCGTAGCCCAGTTCCTCCGCCCGGCGAACCATGTCCACGGGCAGCGTCATGTTCGCGCCGGAGTATCCCAGGGAGAGTCCCAGTTTCATTGTTCAGTCCTTCCTGCCGTGCGTTAGCGCAACGTAATCGATCCGCCTGGTCCCGCAATCACGGCGACCAGCGCCGGTTCGGAGCCTTCGCGGAGCTCAAGCTCGACGCCCAACGCCTCGTGCGCGGCCCGCACCGCGCTGGTATCGGGATGCTCGCCGTGCCACGAGACCAGACTCGCGCCCGTGACGGCGGTGGTCGACGGGTGTCGCGCATCGCCCCAGTCGATCAGGAACGGGACCAGCCCGTCGAGGAGCGGCGGCCAGACCGTACGGGTCAGGCGCCAGTCGAGCCGCGTGCCGTCGGGCAGTTGACGGCCCAGTGGTCGCACTTCGCCGATGTTGTAGCCGGCCGCCTTGGCGGCGGCGACCCGCACTTCAATCTGCGCCCCGGCCTTGCAGCACCAGTGCGGCACGTGCGCGCCGCGATCGCCGAAGTCGTCCATGCCGAAGGGCAGCGGTCCCTCGGGATTTGGTTGATCCGGATCCGGACCGATGATCTCGAGA
>JAPPBK010000180.1 GCA_026705105.1 Chloroflexota bacterium
CCGCGCCCGGTCGGTCGGGACGCGCCATGAGCAGACGCCGACGGTCCCGCCTGGGCCAGCACTTACTCCGTGATCAACGGGTCGTGGACCGGATCCTCGAAGCGCTGCCCGATGATCCAGCTCCAGTCCTTGAAGTCGGATCGGGAGACGGCGTTCTGACCGAGCGGCTCGCGCGGACCGGCCGACCACTGGTCGCCATTGAACTTGATGAAGTCATGGCGTTCCGTACGAGACGCCGACTCGCCAGGCTCGGCCTGGATCGCGCGACGGCCGTCCTGGAACAGGACGTGCTCGACACCGATCCTCAGGAGTCTCTGGCGGCCGTGGCTTCCGGGCCGCCGTACGGCCTCGTCGGCAATCTGCCCTACGCGATCACCGCGCCAATCTTTCGCAAGTTCCTGGAGTCGGAACGCCAACGGCCGGCTTGGATGCTGGTGATGATCCAGTACGAGGTGGCGCAACGGATTACGGCGCTCCCGGGCAAGCTCTCGCTGATCGGCGTCTCGGTTCAGTTCTACGCCCGTCCCGAGCTGCTCTTCGCGGTTGAGCGCGAGGCGTTTGATCCGCCTCCCGAAGTTCGTTCCGCGGTCGTAATGCTCAGGCTGCTCGATCAACCGGCCGTCAACGTGCCCAGCGTGGAACGCTTCTTCGAGGTCGTGCGCGGCGGATTTCGGAGTCCACGCAAGCAGCTACATAACGCGCTGGCACAGGGAGTCTGGCTGCCCCCCGAAGGCGCCGGCGAATGGCTTGAGGCTTGCGATATCGATCCCACTCGGCGGCCGGGCACACTCAGTCTGGAGGAATGGGCGAGACTCGCCTGGTGGCGCGAGGAGCACATCGCTGACTATGACGGATCACGTCCATGACGACCTGGACCACACTTGCGGCGGCCAAGCTCAATCTCACCCTGGAGGTCATAGGCAAGCGCGAAGACGGCTTTCACGACCTCGCCTCCGTCGTGGTCTCGCTGGACCTCGTCGACGAAGTGCGACTCACCGTGGACGCCAAGGAGCGCTCGGTTTCGTACCGTGACGACGGCGGCAGGCCGATCTCGATCGAAACGTCCGACGACATCGTCATCAGAGCATGGTCGCTCCTTGAGCGGTATTGCCACTTGCCGTCCCAAGCGACGGTCGAGGTGACCAAGCGAATCCCGGTTACCAGCGGTCTCGGCGGCGGCTCGACGGACGCCGCCGCCTTTCTGCGACTCGCACGCGACGCCTGGCAGCTTGACCTGTCGGACGACGACCTCCTGCGGATCGGCGCACAGGTCGGCTCCGATGTCCCCGTCTGCCTGATCGGCGGTCCCGTGCTCATGAAGGGTCGCGGGGACCGTGTGACGCCACTCGATCTTCCGCAACCACCCGCGGATGCTCCCGCTTTCTTGCTGCACCGCACCGAGATTCCCGTGCCCGAAGCCAAGACCGCGACCATGTACCGTTCGCTTCGCTCGTCCGACTTCCGCAGCGGCGACGCGACCATCCTGTTGGTCGAGCGGCTGCGCGACGGCGAGACCCCAACCCAGGACGACTGTGCGAACTCGTTCGACGCGCCCGCACGAGAGGTTATGCAGGGGCTCACCGGAGCCTGGCGCGCCATGGGCACAGCCATCGCGAACTCGACGCTGGAGTCAGGCGAGCAGCCGGTCGTGCCGCTGTTGACCGGAGCCGGACCGACGCTGTTCGCGCTGCTCTCCGCACCCAGCGCACAGCGCGCCGCCGCTCGACTTCAACACGCCCCGGGCTTCACTCGTGTCGCAGGACTGTTGGACAGGCGCGAGGCCACTACGGTGCGACCACTCTGAGCATGGAAACCGTTGCCGCGTTGTTCTCGGGATTCGTCGCCGGCGCGGCCGTCGGGGTGCTGGGCTTGGGTATCTTTGGCCCATTGCTGGTCAGCGTGCCTACGACCAACTGGCTGCGCCGCCAGTTTCCCGACCCTTCGAACTGGGTGATGGTCAGTCTTGGCGCGGCGCTCGTTGCTCAGGCCGGCTGTGCGGTGCTGGGTCTGTTGCTTGGCGTTGTACTGCTCAATGTCGCCGACGGCGGCGAGTCGGGATTGGGCAGTCCTTCCTGGCAATTCACTCTGGCAGTGATCATTTGCGTGGCGGTGCTGGTCGTCGGCGCGATTTCATGGCAAATCTGGCTGTGGCGCAGATTCGTCCTGGCCGGTCTGTTGGCCGCTGGCTGCTATGGATGGATGCTGCCTCACCTGGCCGCGTCATGAGAGCAAACAGGCAGCACGGGAGATCGCGGACCGGTGCGTATACTCAGTGGAGCATTCTCTTCGCTTCTTGAGATGGAGACCCCGTGGATCCTCAGTCGATGCCCGGCACGATTCTGGACGCACACATACACACGGTTCGCGGAGCAGCGGACTCTGCGCTGCGACCGGAAGAATTGATGGAAGAGGCCCAACGGATCGGTTTGACCGGAGTCAATCTGTCCGAGCACGATCGTGTCTGGGAGCGATACGACTGGAATCAATACAACGAGGAGATGAGTGAGGCCGGCATCTATCTCAATCCGGGCATGGAGGTTTCCACCGATCTGGGACACATCGTGGTGTTCGGGATCGACCAGTACTACCCGGGCATCCGTTCCGCCGAACGCTTGCGCGAGGTCTGTGACGAAATCGGAGCGTTCATGGCGGTGGCTCACCCGTTCCGACATTTTTTCGATCCGGTGACGTTCCGACGCCGCGGCGAAGAGCCCTTCTCCATGACCCCGGATGAAGCGGCCGAGCGCATGCAAGTGTTTCAGATTGTGCATGGCATTGAGGTCGGCAACGGGGGAAACACGCGACGCGAGAATCTGTTTGCGCTCGAGGTCGCGCGGATCATGGGCAAGCCGATGACCGGCGGCTCCGACGCTCACTCAACCTCGGGCATAGGCAGTTATGCCACGGTCTTCCCGGAGCGGCTGACCTGCAGCGAGCAAGTGGTTCAACTCCTGCACGACGGAGCGACCGTCTGTTACGAAGGACTCAACGT
>JAPPBK010000464.1 GCA_026705105.1 Chloroflexota bacterium
TGGCCCGCGCCATCCAGTCAGCCGACTCGAACTCGGTCTGCGGGTTGTCGGGCGAGGTCAGCGCGTACCAGTGCCCCGGCGTTTTGATCAGATAGCGCAGCGTGAGCACGTTGCAGGCGATCTGGTGCTGCTGCAACTCCATCGCCCAGCCCTGTGTGATCCGTTCGAGGCCCGCCTTGACCATGCCGTAGAACTGCCCACCCTCACGCACCTCGTCGTAGGGCCCGGGGCCGGGGAAGTCGGCCGCGCCCGAGGAGATGTTGATGATGTCGCCGCCCGACTCCTTCATATGCTCGATCGCGTACTTGGCCAGCAGCACCGGGCCGCGCAGGTCGAGTTGCCAGATCAGGTCGATGTGCCGGTCCTGGACCGACTCCAGCGTGCCCGGCACCAGTACCGCCGCGTTGTTGATCAGGATGTCGAGCCCGCCCAGCTCCGATGCCGTGGTGTCGATCGCCCGCACGATCGACTCCGGATCGCGCACGTCGAGCCGGATCGGCACGGCGTGTCCGCCGGCCTGGCGAATCTCCTCGGCCACGGTGCGGATCGTGCCCGGCAGCCGCGGATCGGGCGAGGCTTCGTCCGATCTCGCCGCCACCGCCACGGCAGCGCCGTGCGCCGCCAGTCCGCGCGCGATGTCCGCCCCGATCCCACGGCTGGAACCGGTCACCAGCGCCTTCCGACCATCAAGCAGTCCCATGAGTTCCCGCCTTCCTTGAGTCACGAATCAAGCGCCGTCAGTCTAATCGCCGCCCGTCTCGGCGACACTCGTCTCGGCGATACCATGCGCCCATGCCGACCGTACGATCCGTCATTGATGCGGGACTGACCCAACTCTCCGGCGGCCGATTCGTCATGGGCGCCGACGACCGCCGTCGCGACGAGCGCCCCGCGCACCCGGTCAGGCTCGCCCCGTTCCGCGCTGCCGAGCGACCGGTGACCAACGAGCAGTACGCGGAGTTCGTCGCTCAGACGGGCGCAGCCCCGCCTCCATTCTGGTCGCAGCAAGGCTTTGGCATTCCCCAGGCGCCCGTCGTTGGCGTCTCCTGGCACGAGGCCGTCGCCTACTGCGCCTGGTTGTCCCAGCAAACCGGCGTCCTCCTCCGCCTGCCGACCGAGGCGGAGCGGGAATATGCCGCCCGCGGCGGACTCGATGCCGCCGACTGGCCCGAGCGGACGCGGGATTGGCCTGAGGACGCAATCCGCTCTCAGGTCGCCGCCGCCGAGTATCCCCACGTCCCGCTCGAAGTCTGCCGCAACGGCTTCGGCCTTTACTGCATGGCCGACAACGTGCACGAGTGGTGCACCGACTGGTACGACCGCAGATACTACGCCGCCTCGCCCGAGTTCGCTCCGACCGGCCCGCCGGCCGGCGCGCGGCGCGCCAGCAGGGGCGGCTCCTGGCGGCACCGGATCAAGTTCACCCGCGTCAGCGCCCGATCCAGCCTCTCGCCCGACTACCGCTACAACGACTACGGCTTCCGCGTCTACGCCGACGCCGAGTGAGCGAGGAATCTCTCATGCCCATCCGCACCACCGTGGTCGGCTCCTGGCCGATTCCCTTCGGTCAGCGGCTCGAGCTGAAGCGCTACTACGCGGGCGAACTCACCGACGAGCAGGCCGATGGCGTCCTCCGGACCGCGGCGCGGATTGCAATGGACGAGCAGATCGCCTGCGGGCTCGACCAGATCATGGGCGGCGAGGTCTTCGCGCCCGACTTCCTCCATCACATCCCGCCTCGACTCGACGGCCTCGAGACGCTCGCTCCGCGAATCACATCGCAGGGTCAGCAGGGCGTTGGGCGCTACCGGGTGATCGGCAAGGTCACCGCGCCGCGCGGCACCGGACACGCCAAAGCCTGGCGTCGAGAGCGCGCGATCGAGCCGCGTCTGGACAAGGCCTCGGTGCCCTCGCCGCTGACGATCGGCGGCGGATTCGTCATCGACGATGAGCGCAGCGAGTCCGGACACATGAACGACCTGATCGAGGTCGTCCAGGACGAGATCGCCGACATGGTCGCCAACGGACTCAGCGAAGTCCAGCTCGACGCGCCCAGCGAAGCAGTCAGCCTGGTATCCGAGGCGCGCGCGGCGGACGAACTGCTGCCGCTGATTCGCGAACCGCTCGCGCCGGCCTCAGGCGTCACCAGGACGATCCACTTCTGCCTCGGCGACATCGCCCGCAAGCCCTCGATCGAGGTGCAGAACCTGCGCGCGCTGATCCCCTTCATCCAGCAGCTCGACGGCGTCGTTGAACGCGTCCACGTCGAGTGTTCCTACTCGGGCCAGTGGGAGGAGCACGGGCTGCTGGCCGAACTGCCCGACAGCATGCAGATCATCGCCGGCATTGCCGACGTAAAATCGAAGCCGGCCCCGGTCACCGAACTGCGTGAGAAGATCGAGCAGCTCGTGGATATCATCCCGCCCGAGCGCCTGCTCGTGTCGACCAGTTGCGGGGCTGGCCGAGTCCCCCACGACGAAGCCATCCGCCTGATGCGCAACCTGGTCAAGGCGGCAGAGATGTTCAGTTAGAAGTTAGGAGCGATTGATGGAACTCAGATCACTCGGACGCACGGGAGTACAGGTATCGAGCCTCTACCTCGGCTGCATGATGTTTGGCCGACGCACTGAGCCCGAGGAATCCTACGCGATCATCGACCGCGCCCTCGACGCCGGGATCAACTTCCTCGACACGGCCAACGTCTACGCGCTGGGCCGCAGCGAGGAGATCACCGGCGAGGCGCTCAAGCGCAACGGTCAGCGGCACAACGTCATACTCGCAACCAAGGTTCACGGCCAGATGGACGCTGAAGACCCCAACGCCCGAGGCAACAGCCGCCGCCACATCATCGAGCAGTGCGAGGCCAGCCTGCGCCGTCTGCAGACTGACTACATCGACCTCTACCAGCTCCATCGCCCGCAAGCGGACATCCCGATCGACGAGACGCTGCGCGCGCTCGACGACCTGATCCGCGACGGCAAGGTGCGC
>JAPPBK010000241.1 GCA_026705105.1 Chloroflexota bacterium
CTTCCGCGCTCCCGACGATCCGTCACCGTTGGACTCGGGCGGCTACTTCGACCTTTCGCCGCTCGACACGGCGACCGATCTGCGCCGCGAGACAGTGCTGACGCTGGAAGAGATGGGCATCGGCGTCGAGTCGTCGCACCACGAGGCGGCGCCGTCGCAGCACGAGATTGACCTGCGCTACACCGACGCCCTGACGATGGCCGACCAGGTGATGACGACGCGGCTGGTGGTCAAGGAAGTGGCGATCAAGCAGGGCGTCCACGCGACATTCATGCCCAAGCCGCTCAATGGCGTCAACGGGTCGGGCCTGCACGTCTACCTGTCGCTGTTCGACCACGAGCAGAACCTGTTCTACGAGGAGGGTGGCGGACTCTCGGAGATTGCGCGTTCGTTTCTCGCCGGACTGCTCGCGTACACGCCGCAGTTCACGTTGATCACCAATCAGTGGTCGAACAGCTACAAGCGGCTCGCGCCCGGCACCGAAGCGCCCGTCTATCTGACCTGGTCGCACGCCAACCAGTCCGACCTGGTGAGGATCCCGGAGTACGAGCCGGGCGATTCCGAGTCGACGCGCCTGGAGTACCGGGGCGCCGACTCGGCGACGAATCCGTACCTGGCATTCTCGGCCTTCCTCGCGGCCGGGCTGCGCGGTATCGACGAGGGACTGGTCCCGCCCCCGGCGGCGGAGGACAACGTCTTCGAGCTCACGCCGCCGCAACGGGAGGCCCGGAACATCGTCGAGATGCCGACCACCCAGGGCCGCGCGATCGAAGCGTTCTCGAAGTCCGAGCTGATGAAGAGCGTGCTTGGCCAGTACGTCTGGTCGACGGTGCTGCAGAACAAGCGGCTGGAGTGGGACGAGTACCGCTCGCAGGTGACGGACTACGAGCTACGCCGCTACCTGGCCGTGTTGTAGGGTTTGCGCGCCAGGAAGCAGTAAAGCGGCGTGAAGATCCCGGTCTGACCGCCGGCGATGTACGCCTGCGCAGTACGATCCATCATCCGGATCACGTCGGTCGAGCCCTCCGGGAAGATCCTCAGCAATTCGGCCATACGAGTGCCGCCCAGAAACACCCGACGCCCTAACAGCCTCATCAGTATCCCACCTCGCGCGCCGCCGTAGCGCTCGACGGGTCGATACCAGGGCATGCTCGCGCCCTCCTGCAGGACGCCGAGGTCCCGCCCCTCGACGACCTCGAATCCCACTGCCTCGAGCGCCCGGTCCACTTCGCCGGTGGTGGCGATCTCCTTGAGCGCGATTCCCTGTTGCAGCTCACGCTTGACTTCCTGGTGTCGAGGATCACCCGGCAGAAACCGGTCGGTCATGCACATCTCCTGGCCCCAGAGGAGGGCGCCTGGCTTGAGCACGCGGTAAATCTCGGCAAACGCGCCTTCCTTGTCCGGCGCGTGACAGGTCGATTCAATCGCGTAGCCGCGGTCGAAGGTGTCGTCGGGGATGGCGCTCATGTCCATGAAGCTGGCGCGGAGATAGTCGGTCATCTCGTCGATTCCCGCTTCAGCGCCGAGCGTCTGGGCCCGTTCCAACTGGATTTCGTTGATGTTGACACCGGTCACGCGGACGCCGGCTTCGCGGACGACGCGGCGCATTGGTCCGCCGATGCCACAGCCAACGTCGATGACATTCATGCCCGGTTGCAGGTCCAGCCGCTCAATCATCAGGCGCTGGTGCCTGATCTGGGAGTCTTCCAGGCGCTCGTCGGGCGAGAGCGGGGCGAAGTGCAGAGACTCGCCCCAGCCGAAGACCATGAATTCATTGCAGAGGTCGTAGTAGTCCTTGACCGTCTCGGTGTGGTCGTAGGAGGCGGCGTCATCCGTGCCGCCGGCGCGGTCCATCCAACCCTCGAGATGTCGAAGCCGACGTGGGACGACGCCTCCTTCTGCGAGATATGCCGATTTCAGCCGTCGAGAGAGTTCGAGGAGTTGCATGGAGTACGTACCGCGCGCATTGTGAGCGTTGTGAACTGTGCGATTCAGGTTAGACGTAGGTGCGTTCGGGCTAGTTGCCGACGACGGATGCCGAGAGGGCCGCGGCCTGTTCGAAGAGACCCTCGGTTGAGCTGTGAATCACGTCGAACAGGGGCGTCGGGTAGAGGCCGATGAACAACACACCGGCGACCAACACGACCAGCGCCCCGGCCAGCGGCCGCGAAACGTGGAAGCGGGCTCGGTCGGAGCCCTCGGGCTCGTAGAGGTACATCTGCTTGATCACCATCAAGTAGTAGTAGAGCGAGACGAACGATGCCGTCACACCGATCGCGCCGAGCCAGAGGAAGCCGTTGTTGAAGGCCGCCTGGAAGATGATGAACTTGGTCGCAAAGCCGGCGAACAACGGCATGCCGGCAAGCGAGAAGAGCGCTGCCGCAATACTGAACGCCAGGAACGGTTGACGCTCGGCCAGTCCGCGCAGGTCGACGATGTCGTCTCGGCCGGTGCGGTTGTAGAAGGCAATGATTGCTGCGAAGACGGCGATATTGGTAGTGACATAACCGATGAGATGTAAGACGAGGGCCGAAGCGGCGTCCTGTGACTGCGTGATATTGGACGCGTCGAGCGCAACGATACCGACGAGCAGATAGCCGACCTGGGAGATCGAGGAATAGGCCATCAGGCGCTTGAAGTTGGTCTGCTGCAGCGCCATCAGGTTGCCGACGATCATCGTGACGGCGGCGAGGATGCCGACGAACCAGACCCATTCGGCGGCGGCGGGCAGGAAGGCCTCGGAGAAGAGCCGCAGGAAGAAGGCGAAGGCGGCGGCCTTGCCCCCGGCGCTGAGGAAAGCGGTGATCGGCAGCGGCGCGCCCTGGTAGGCGTCGGGCGTCCACTGGTGGAAGGGCACGGCCGAAACCTTGAAACCCAGGCCGGCGGTGATCAGCACGAGTCCGATCAACAGGCCGGGCCGCGCGCCGTCGGGGTCGACGCCGCCGCTGCCGCCCGCGAACGAGGCGA
>JAPPBK010000394.1 GCA_026705105.1 Chloroflexota bacterium
GTCACTACGTGACATCTCCCCCCGCGGAGCGGGGGGAGAGGGGGAAGGAGCGGGGGGAGAGGAGATCGTATCGCTAGCGCTGGTGGACGAGGCGCTCGCCGGGGATGGGGGAGCGGGCGTGGACGACGTAGTCGCTGCGGATCGAGCCGATGTAGAGGTCGCACATATCGTCGCCGCCCCAACTGACGTTGGTCGGCGCCTGCATGATGTCGCCTTCGAGGTCTTCGATCATGGTGACGACCTCGAACTGGGGTGTGATCGCGACGACCTTGTTGGACATCGGCAGGGTGACCCAGAGGTTGCCTTCCTGGTCGAAACCGCAGCCGTCGGTCAGCCCCAATTCGCCGCGCTGCTCGGCGCTCAGCGGTCGCATCGCTGCCAGGTCGTCAACCGACTTACCCAACTGCGGGCCGTAGACCTCGGGCTCGCCGAGGGAACCATCGTCGTTGATCGGATATCGCAGCACGTGGCAACCGGTGGTTGAGCAGACGTAGGCGTGTTCCTCGCGCGGGTCGAGCGTGATCCCGTTGGCGAATTCGATCTCGGTGGCGAGCATCGTCAGCGAGCCGTCGGTCTCGATTCGGAAGAGGAATCCGTCGGGATCGCCGGAGAAGGCGTCGCCGCCCGAGCGGGAGGTCGAGTGCGTCACCCAGATGCGGCCCTGCGAGTCGACGTGCGGATAGTTGGAGGCGACCAGCGGGATGCCGTCGATCTGGTCGGCGAGGATCTCGATCTCGCCGGTCTCGACATCGAGCCGTTGCACTGGACCGACGCCGGAGTCGTCTGATCCCTGGCCGTCGAGTCCGCCGACGTTGGCGATGATGATCCGGCCCTCGGTGTCCATGTTGTTGCCGTTGGGCGCGCCGCCGGCGTTGCCGACCCGGTTGAGCGTGCCGTCGGGCAGCGCCTCAGCGGCGGCTGAGGCCTGGTCCGACATCCAGACGCGGCCGTCGCGCGAGACGA
This sequence comes from Chloroflexota bacterium, assembly GCA_026705105.1. Taxonomy (GTDB): domain Bacteria; phylum Chloroflexota; class Dehalococcoidia; order Bin125; family Bin125; genus Bin125. The sequence goes on from JAPPBK010000394.1 coordinate 964, forward strand.
CGACATCCTCAGGTCGCTGGACGCCGAGTCCGACCTTGCTGAGCTGGTCGTTGCGGATTGGGGTGAGGGGCATGGGCTGTTCCTTCGATAGGGGTCTTCAGTGCGCAGGGTACGTTGCCGCGCGTGGGGGAGCCCCCCTCTGTCCCTACGGGACATCTCCCCCCGCGGAGCGGGGGGAGAGGGGACCGTGGGGAGTCAGGAGATGACGTTGTCCCAGACGCTGAGTTCGGGGCCTCGCCAGTCGTGTTCGACGCGGATGTTGGGTCCCAGGACCATGAGCGGTTTGCTCTGCGTGTCCCAGATCGGCGCTTCGGCGGCGTCTGAGTTGGGATTGCCCGTGCGGGCGAAGGCGAGCCAGGTGTCCATCGTCGCCTCGGCGAAGGCGTCGGCCTCCGGTCCTGTGCCGGCGAACTCGGGAACGGTGGCATGTGCGCCGAAGACGAAGGGCAGTTCGAGCGCGTGGCAGGAACCAAGCGCGCCGTCCATGGCGGGCGATTTCCAGTCGAACAGGTAGGCGTAGGTCGGCGCGCGCATGGTCTGCGCGTCGGCCAATCGCAACCCAGGGACCCGTAGCATCACGTCGCCGATTGCGGCGACGAAGATCTCGTTGGCGGAGTCGTCCTCGCCGCGTTCGCGCCGGGCGGCGCGGTAGCTGGCGTAAGCGGACTCGGGATCGGGATGGATCATGCCGAACATTGCGAGAGCGGCTTCGTCGGTCATCGGCTCGGTTGGACCAGCGGCGGCGAGGAGCTTCAGTTCTTCATCGAGCGACCCGACCAGCGTGGCGATGCCGTCGGCAGAACCCTGGCGGATGTGATCAATCGGCAGCACGGATAGAAACGCGCCGTCGATCACGGGCTGGAACGGCATCTGCGGCGTCGCCGAAGCGCCGGCGTCGGCCATGTCGGAGGCGGACTCGGCGCTGGCGATCGGATCGACCGCGACCGAGGCGGCGAGGATGTCGGCGGGGTCGGCTGACATCAGTGCGTCGACGTCGTCGGGATCGACGCCGAGCGCCTGGCAGAACTTGAGCGCGGTGGTGTTGGTCTCCTCGATGCTGAGCGCGTTGTGTCCCGCGCCGCTCTGCGGGATTGCCTTGTGGAACAGTCCAGCCGCCTCGGGCGAGGCCATCAGCGAGGCGACGCTCATACCGCCGGCCGACTCGCCGAAGATGGTGACGTTGCCGGGGTCGCCGCCGAAGCTGGCGATGTTGTCCTGCACCCACATCAGCGCGGCCACCTGGTCGCGCATGCCGAAGTTGGTCTCGCCCAGCGCGGGCAGGTTGAGGAATCCGAGCGCGCCGAGCCGGTAGTTGATCGTCACGATCACGACATCGCCGCGCGCGGCGAGGTTAGCGCCGTCGTAGTAGTCCTCGCTGCCGGAGCCGATCGTGAATGCGCCGCCGTGAATCCAGACCATGACCGGACGTGAGCCGTCGAGTCCGGGCGTCCAGACGTTGAGGTAGAGACAGTCCTCGCTCTGCGGCTGGGGCGGATCGGGAACCGGCAGCAGCGCCTCGAGCATCTCATTGGGCGCCTGTAGGGAGATGGGGCCGAAGGATTTCGCTTCTCGTACGCCATCCCAAGGCTCGACCGGCTGCGGCGCCTTGAAGCGGAGTTCGCCGACCGGCGGGGCGGCGAACGGGATGCCTCGGAAGACGCAGAGGCCGTGCTCTTCGCTCCCCTCGACTCTGCCGGCGGTGGTCTGTGCGATGGCGCTCATGATTGGTCTCCGTGATCCGGGTTGAATCGATGTGAGGCTACCTCGTCCTGTTCGTTGTCGTTGGGCCGGTTGATAGCAGCGAGTGGACAGGCAAGCTCCCTCTCCGTCCGTTGATCTGCGTGTCCACCACACACAGTCGGCCCCGCGAAGGCGGGGCTGAGTGGCGTCTATCAGCTCGCGGGCCCCCGCCTACGCGGGGGCGACGTCTATCCGTAGAGGAAGTCGTCGGCGGCGGGGCAGCGGTCGAGGAGGACGCAGTCGGCGCATCTGGGTCGGTG
>JAPPBK010000459.1 GCA_026705105.1 Chloroflexota bacterium
AGTAAGACGGGCTATCACCTGAAGCCACTCGGGTGCGATGAACAGCGGCCACCAGCAGCCGCCAAGCGGGGCAAGCGTTAGCGAGGCGAACACCCCGATAGTGGCCGCGCTCCGAAGATCGTCGACCATGGCTGCCAGCATGACCCCGAACGCAGCGGATACGAGCACGAAGAGCAGGGACACCGCGACGACCGCACCGGGCGAGGCGCCCAGGTCCATCGAGAGTCCGAGCACACCCACCGTCCACAACACCGCGAGCTGCGCGACGCCCCGGCCGGCTCCCGAGAGAAACTTGCCGGCGAGAATGGACGGGGCGCGCACCCCGGTGGACAGCAGGCGCTCCAGGGTCCGGGTCTGGCGCTCACGCACGATCGCTCCGGCCCCGAGCGCCGCGGCAAAGAACACGAACATGGTGAGATAGCCGGGCAGCGTAAAGTTGGCGGGATTGTGTCGGCGCTGGCCCATCCGTGTCATCTCGAGCGATGTGAGCGGCGGGAGTCGCAGCGCCTCGAGCATCGCTTCGGCATCGTGCGGGCGTGCAGGCTCGAGGGCTCCCACCGCGCGAGCGGCGAGGGCAAGCGTCTCGACCCGACTGCCGACGGCTCGGGCGACGCCTTGGAGGACCGCCTCCGCCGCCGGATGGTTTCCCGACACCACGACGTGAATGCGTACCTCGCCACCGGTTGCGACACTCGTGCCGAAATCTTCGGGAAACAGCAGAAATCCTTCGATCTCGCCGTTCTCGATGGCATCCACCGCCTCTTGCCGGGTCCTCTCGTCGACCGCCCATCCGGAAGCGGTCAGCCCTGCCGAAATCTCACGCAGGACGCCATGCTTCTCGTGGGCGACAACGGTGAGGCGGGGCGCCGCTTCGGGGGGCCCGCCGTCTTCGACGGCGTGGCTGAAGGCAAAGGCGAACAGGATCGGGAAGAGGAAGGCGAGGACCAAGCCGAATCGATCCCGCCAGAATATCTGCGTGTCCTTCGCCGCCAGGATGAAGGCATGCCGAAAAAACGTGGTCACTGCTAGACCGCGGACGACGAAACGCGGAACATCATGCGCGCCGCGGCGAGGCCGAGTATCGCCACCGCACCGAGGATGACGAGTTCCGCGCTCTGGTCGGCGAGGGTCGCAGCCTCGCCAAAGAGCCCCACGAACGCATCCGTGGCGTACTTGTTCAGGGTGAAGCGGGCGAGCACGTCGAGCCATCCGGTGCCGCTGGTCGGGAGGAACGTACCCCCGAACACGCTCATGAACATTGTCAGGACGACGGCAGAAAATGCGGCCTGCTCCTCAGTGCGCGCGACGGCGGCGATGACCAGGCCGATCGAGGTGACCGCCGCCGCGACAACGATGGCGAGGACCAAGCACTGCAGGAAGACGACGGGCCCTGCCGTCCCGAGTACGGCGAAGGCGAGCCCGAGGAGGACGAAGGACTGGAGCACCACCCGACCGATTCCCGCTAGGAGTTTCCCGGCGAAGAGCTCCCCGGCGCTGAGCCGCGTGGTCATCAGACGCTCCAGAGTTCCGGTCCGGCGCTCCTCGATGAGCGCCCGGGCACCGAGGGTCCCTGAGAAGAGGAGAAACATGACGACGATGCCGGCAAGGAGACGATCGAGCTGACTCGCTTCGCGCAGCCGCATCGATTCCGTCACGACGGTCACAGGGGGGCGGGTGCGCGCGCCGGCCAGCGCCTGCCGAACCGCCTCGTCGAGCCGTGCATCGTTCGCCGGGTCTCCCGCCAGGACGCCGGCGCCTCGCCGAAGCTCAATCTCGGACGCTGCTGCACGCAGGGCTCCCTGAACGATCCCAGTGACGAACCGACCCTCGTCGCCGCCGAATCCGCGCGATTTGACGACGATTGATGCTGGCGCGCCAGATTCGACACTCGCGGAAAATCCCGGCGGAATCACGAAACCAGTGGAGACGGCGTTGCGTTCGAGCGCGTCAGCGAGCTCGTCCTGCGTGTAGCGGCGGACAGTAACGCCGTCAGCATTTTCGACCCGTTCGAGGACCTGGTTCGCAAGGGAGCCGCCGTCGAGATCGGCGACGTGCATGACGCCGCGGAACTTTGCGTCCGACCCGAGCGCCACCATCATGAGGGAGAAGAGGACAACCGGCAGGGCGATGCCAAACGCGAGGTCGCTCCGGTGCGCGAGGTAGCGTCTGAGCTCGAAGCGAGCCAGATAGAACGAGCGGCCCATGCCGGTCCTAGTCGCGGAGACTGCGACCGGTGAGATGGAGGAAGACCTCCTCCAGCGTCGTCCGGTCGGGATCACCGACTTGCCGCTTGAGTTCCGCCGGGGTGCCCACGGCAACGATGCGACCCCGGTCCATGACGCCGATCCGGTCGCAGAGCCGGTCCGCCTCTTCCATGTAGTGCGTGGTGTAGAGCACGGTCGTGCCCTCTGCACGGAGAGCGAGGACCGTCTCGAAGATATGATTTCGCGACTGCGGATCGATCCCGACTGTCGGCTCGTCGAGGAAGAGCAGCTCCGGCCGATTCATGAGCGCGATCCCGATGTTGACGCGGCGCTGCATTCCGCCGGAGTACTTCTTGACCACCTCGCTTCCGCGGGCTTCGAGACCCACCCCCGCAAGCACGGCGCGTGCACGTGCCTTTGCCTCGTGACCGGAAAGACCGGCCATCCGGCCGAAGAACACGAGGTTGTCGACGGCGGAGAGTTCGGGATAGAGCGCGAGCTCCTGCGGACAGATGCCGATCCGCTTGCGAACCTCGTCTCCCTCGCGGATGACCGAGTGCCCCCCGACGCAGACGTCGCCCGCGTCGGGGGCGAGAACGGTCGAGAGCATGCGGATGGTCGTGGTCTTGCCGGCCCCGTTCGGTCCGAGGAGCCCAAAAATCTCCTTCCTGCGGATGACGTAGGAGACGTCCTCGACGGCCGCAACACCATCGAAGTACTTCGTAAGCCCCTCGGCTTCCAGA